>JANNGJ010000152.1:0-6919 GCA_031403815.1 Burkholderiales bacterium
GCGCGGCCCATGCGCTGGCCCGTGGTGGCGGGTTCGGTGCTGAGCCTGGCCGCCATCGTCGTGGTGGCCGACTTCCGCCGCGTCGTCGTGATCTTCACACCACCGGCCAGTGCGACTTCCCTCGAGCAGCGCATCGCCCGCGGCCAGCGCAGTTGGTTCTTCGCCCACCACGCCGACTACGCCGCCATCACCACGGCCGAGCGGCCGGCCGATGTGATGGCCGCGTTCCAGCGCGCGCCACACCACTTGCTCGATACCCGCCTGATGGTTGCCTGGGCCGAAGCACTGGCGCAGCGCGGCGATGTCGACCGCGCCCGACACCTGGCCGCGCGCCTGCGCGAGTTCGGCAATCCGGCGGCCGATGAATTCTTCGCGCCCTGCGCCGACGCAGCGCTGGCGCCAGCGCCCTTCCAGTGCGCGCCGCCGCAGCGCCTCTACAGCTGGCGCGACTTCAGGTAGGCGCGTCGCCCGGCCCGGCTGGCTCCTTTGGCCCAGCCCGCCATTCGCCCGACTTGCCACCGTGCTTTTCGAGCACGCGCACCTGCTCGATGACCATGCCGCGGTCCACCGCCTTGCACATGTCGTAGATCGTCAGCAGGCCAATCTGCACGGCCGTCAAGGCTTCCATCTCGACGCCGGTGGCGCCCACGGTCTCGGCGGTCACGCTGCACTGCACGCCGGGCAGGGCGGCATCCAGCACGAATTCGGCAGCCACGCGCGTCAGCGCGATCGGGTGGCACAGCGGGATCAACTCCGCGGTGCGTTTGGCGGCCTGAATGGCGGCGATGCGGGCCACACCGATCACATCGCCCTTCTTGGCGCCGCCCGCCGCAATCAACTCGAAGGTGGTGCGCTGCATGCGGATCTGCCCCCCGGCCACCGCCACCCGGTGCGTGGCCGCCTTGGCGCCGACATCGACCATGTGGGCCTGGCCCTGGGCGTCGAAGTGGGTGAGCGGCGAGGGAGGAGATGTCATCAGCGGAAACGTGGCAGCAACCTTGGCGGTGCATGATAGTCACATAGCCATGCAAAAACTCCCTGCCCGCTTGATGCTCGCCGCGGCCCTGGCCACGGCCCTTCCCCCCGCGTCGTGGGCCCAGGCCGCGCCGGGCCCGTCCGCTATCCGCCTGCCGGCGGTGGGTGTTGCGGCGGGTGAAGACTTCACCGTCGGCGTCGAGCGCCGCCTGGGCGAGCAGATCATGGCCGAGCTGCGGCGCGACCCCGACTACCTCGACGACCCGCTGCTGCTCGACTATGTGCAGTCACTCTGGGCCCCACTTCTGGTAGCGGCACGCCAGCGCGGCGACATCAGCGCCGACACCGACACCGCGCTGGCCTGGGAGACCTTCCTGGTGCGCGACCGATCCGTGAACGCCTTTGCGCTGCCGGGCGGCTTTGTCGGCGTGCACCTGGGCTTGATCGCCCTGACCGCCAGCCGCGACGAGCTGGCCGCCGTGCTGGCCCACGAGATGTCCCACGTGACGCAGCGCCACATCGCGCGCAGCATTGCCAGTTCGAGCCGGCAGTCCCTGGTGGGCCTGGCCGCGCTGGTGCTCGGCGTGCTGGCCGCCAGCCGCAGCGGCAATGGCGACGCCACCCAGGCCGTCATCGTCGGCAGCCAGGCCGCCATGGTGCAAGGCCAGCTCAACTTCTCGCGCGACATGGAGCGTGAGGCCGACCGCATCGGTTGGGGCGTGCACACCGGCGGCGGTTTCGCGCCGGTGGGCGTGGCAGCCATGTTCGAGAAGCTCGAGTACGCCTCGCGCCTGAACGACAGCGGCGCATTCCCCTACCTGCGCTCGCACCCGCTCACGGTGGAGCGCATCGGCGAGGCGCGCACACGCTTCGAAACCGTCGCAGGGCCGCGCCAGTCGGCGCTGTCGCCGCTCGACCACCAATTGATGCAGGCGCGCGCACGGGTGCTGATGGACAGCAGCGTGCCTACGCTGCGCCGCTTGCAGGGCCAGGACACCAGCACGGCGCCCGACCGCATCGTGGCGCTGTATGCCAGCGCACTGGCCTCGCTGCAGTTGGCCGAGCCGGCGCGTGCCCGCACGGCCATCGAGGCCGCCTTGCCATTGGCCCGCAGTGCGGCCCCCACCGATCTGCGGGCCGCGCAAGCGCTGACCCTGCTCTACGCGCAGACGGTGCAAGCCAGCGGCCAGCCCGACCGCGCCGTCCAAGTGCTTGCTGCAGTGCCGCAGCCGAGCCCACCTGGCTCCGCACGCCCCTTGCTGCTGGCGCGCGCCCAGGCCGCGCTCGAGACCGCCCGCGGCGGCGGCAGCGCCACCGCACTGCGCGACCACACCGAGGCCCTGCAAACCTGGGTGGCCGAGCACCGCGCCGATGCCGGCGCCTGGGCCCTGCTGGCGCAATGCGCCGATGGGCTCGGCTTGCGGCTGCGCTCCTTGCGCGCCGAGGCCGAGGCCCGTGCTGCGCTGGGCGACATCAACGGCGCCATGGACCGCCTGCGCGCGGCACAGCGCCTGGCACGCAGTTCGACAGCGCCACCCGACTTCATCGAGGCCTCGATCATCGACACCCGGCTGCGCGAGCTCACCGCGCAACGCCGGGCCCAGCTGGCCGAAGCCCGCGGCGAGCGCGGGCGGCAAGAGGCGCCGCAGTAGGGGCTGTCAGTTGCGGCTGAACAGCCGCTCGACGGCGACGTCGATCACCATCCCGCACAGGCTGTAGATCAGCGAGCCGATCAAGGCAGCGGTGAAGCCGTTGACGCCAAAGCCGTCGAGCAGGCTGGCGGCAGACCAGAACATCAGCGCGTTGATGACGAACAGGAACAGGCCAAGCGTCAACACCGTCACCGGCAACGTCAGCAGCACCAGCAGCGGCCGCACGATGGTGTTGAGCAAGCCCAGCACAAAGGCCGCGATCAGCGCCGAGGCAAAGCTGGTGATCGTGACACCGGGGTAGAGGTAGGCCACCAACAGCAAGGCGGCGGCGAGAAGAAGCCAGCGCAGAATGAGTTTCATGGCCCGCAGCTTAGCGCGTCTGCCACCGAGCCCGTCGCGTTCGTTGCCACCGGCCCATCCTCAATGCCCGTAGGCGTGCCAAGGGCAATGCGGCGCCCCGGATAATCTTGCCGTCGAGAGGGGAGTAGCTCGCAGCGTCCAGCGCTGCCGCGGTCCCGTCAATACGGAGCCTGGCGCCCTGCCAGCCTCCCGGGTTCGCAGGATGCTCCCCGCCTCCCTTGCAAGACCTCTCGGCGCTTCGTCTTCTCCAACCTTTTGGGATTCCTCATGGACACGATTGCGCCTGCCTGGCTCTGGATTTTCTTCGTCGCATCGGTGCTGGTGGCACTGTTCATCGACTTCGTGGTGCTCAAGAAGCAGGGCGCGCACAGCGTCTCGGTGAAGGAGGCGGCGAACTGGTCAATCCTCTGGGTCATGCTGTCGCTGGCCTTCAACGGCCTGTTCTGGTGGGCCATCTACCGCGAGCACGGCAGCGAGCTGGCGACCACCAAGTCGATGGAGTTCCTGACCGGCTACCTGATCGAGAAGAGCCTGGCGGTCGACAACATCTTCGTGTTCCTGATGATCTTCACCTACTTTGCGGTGCCGGCAGAGTTCCAGAAGCGGGTGCTGATGATCGGCATCATCGGCGCCATCGTCTTGCGCACGGTGATGATCCTGCTGGGCGCCTGGCTGATCTCGCACTCCCACTGGGTGCTTTATCTCTTCGGCGCCTTCCTGCTGCTCACCGGCATCAAGATGTGGTGGGCGGCGGGCAAGGAGCCCGATCTGGAGAGCAACCCGGCCCTGAAACTGCTGCGGCGCTGGATCCCGGTCAGCAAGAACTTTGACGGCGAAGCCTTCTTCACCGTAGAGAACGGCAAGCGCATCGCCACGCCACTGCTGCTGGTGATTGCGCTGGTGGCCCTCACCGACATCATCTTCGCGGTCGACTCGATCCCGGCCATCTTTGCCATCACCGACGACCCCTTCATCGTGCTGACCTCGAACATCTTCGCCATCCTCGGCCTGCGCGCGATGTACTTCCTGCTCGCCGCGGTGGCCGCCAAGTTCCACCTGCTGAGCTACGGCCTGGCCGTGGTGCTGGTCTTCATCGGCACCAAGATGCTGCTGATCGATGTGATCAAGATTCCGGTGGCGATTTCGCTCGGCGTGGTCGTGCTGATCCTGGCCGTGACCATGGTCTGGAGCCTGCGCACGGCACCGAAGATCGACGCACCGAGCCCGCAGTGATGTCGGCGTGAGACAAAACAGGGCTCGCAGAGGGAAAAAAGGCGGTTTTCAGAGGGGAAACCGCTTTGCGCCTGTGGTTTCGCGCAGTACTATTCGCGCCGCAGGGTGCCTGTGAAAAATGAGAGCTCATGCGGCTCTCGCCCACACCCGGCACATCAACAACATCCTTGATGGAGAAATTGACATGGCAACTGCGAAGAAGGCTCCGGCCAAAAAGGCTCCCGCTAAAAAGGCTCCGGCCAAAAAAGCGCCCGCCAAGCCGCCGGTGAAAGTGGCAGCGAAGAAGGCTCCGGCCAAAAAGGCGGCTCCGGCGAAGAAGGCGGCCCCGGCCAAGAAGGCGGCGGCTCCGGCGAAGAAGCGTGCTCCCAATGCGGCGTTCATGAAGCCCATGACGCCCAGTGATGCGCTTGCGGCCATCATCGGCAAGGGGCCTTATCCCCGTACCGAAGTGACCAAGAAGATCTGGGAGTACATCAAGAAGAACAAGCTGCAAGATGCAGTCAACCGCCGGATGATCAACGCCGATGCCAAGCTGAAGGAAATCTTCAAGAAGGCCCAAGCGTCGATGTTCGAGATGACCAAGATGATCAACGGCCATTTGAAGTGATCTTCTGACGGGCGGCCTTGCTGCCCTGTCTGAAAAGCCGGTGCCCTGCACCGGCTTTTTTCATGGGCCGGCGGAGACCTCAGGGGGACAGCTTGCGCTCGACGAAGTCGAGCCGGTCCTGGCCCCAGAAGATCTCGCCGCCGACAACGTAGCTCGGGGCGCCGAATACGGCTGCGTCGATGGCGCGCTGAGTGTTGGCGTCGTAGCGTTCCTGGACGGCAGGTGCGTGTGCATCGGTCAGCCGCTCGGCTGGCAGTTCGCACTCGCGCAGCACGGCAGCCAGCGTCGCTTCGTCGGCGATGTTGCGCTCCTCGACCCAGACCGCGCGCAGCACCGCGCCGGTGAGGTCCATGGCTGCATCGACGCCATCATGCTGGGCTGCAGCGATGATCAACCGGGCGGCATCGTCGCCCGCCACCGGAAAGAACCGGGGATGCAGGTTCAGCGGCAGCCGCAAGTGGTCGGCGAAACGCTGAAGTTCGACGAGGCGATAGGCCTGGCGCTGCGGCGGGCGCTTTCCCAGCGGCAGACCGCCCGAGACGGGGAAGACCCTGCCGCCCAGATCGACCGGCAGCAACTCGATGCGGGCCCGGCGTTGGCGCGCGATGTCCCAGAAACGCCGGTGGCCGAGATAAGTCCAGGGCGACTGGGGGGTGAAGAAGTACTGGACATCGGTCATGGCGGCTCCGGCTTGGCGAGGCGCAGACAGTAGCCGATCCCACGGCGCGGCGCCTGCCGCCGCGGCGCGCCCACCGCTTCGGGGGCCAGCAGCCCGGGGGTGCCCGAGTTGTCGGCACTGTTTTGCCACCGACAATAGGCTTGCGCGCCGGCGCCTGCCCTCCACCCGACTATCCCCTTACGCCGCTTGCCTGCCCTCAACGTCCTGTTCTGCCTGCTGCTGCTGGTTGCCGGCCAAGCGACTGCGACCGTTGCCTACGTGCCGCGCATGGAGCGCGTGGCCGCTTGCAGCTGGGACCGCCCAGGCCACAACCCTTTCATGGGTGACGTGGTGGCCGCCGTGGACCGCTACACCGACATCCCGACGGCTGTGCGCGTGCGCCTCAAACAGCGCATGCAGGCGCGTCAGTACGACGATTTCGTCGACATCCGGCGAGACAGCATCAGCGGTCGCGCGGCCTACGAGCCGACCATCCGCGACATGCACTTCGGCCTCGACCGCGTCTGCCGCCAGGTGACGCGCGAGCGCTGGTCGGCGCAGATGCACGAGCGCGGGGTCGTCTATTGCGAGCAGGAGCACTGCCTGCTGGTGCCCACAGTGTGCCGCAACGTCAGCCGCATCAACCGCCTGCCGGCCATGGTGGCAGGCGAACCAGCCGGCTCGACACCGCCCAGCGGGCCACGCGACGCCAGTTCCGAGCGCTATGCGGCAGCCGAAGCGCTGGCTCCTGGCGCAACGCGCGGGCCCGAGATCACCTCATCATTTGCCGAGGCCGTGGCCGGCGAGACGCTGCCGTGGTGGCCGGTGGGCAGCGCCGAGGGCGCAACCCCGGGCGGTGACTGGCCGGGCGGGTCCGGCGCCGGACCCTCGCCATGGTGGGCCGCTCCCGGCGGCGGTGCGGGCGGTGGCTCCGACCCAGGCAGCAACCCGAGCGATAGCGTCATCGTGATCGGCGGAGGTGGAGTACCGGGAGATGACGGTGGCGGCATTGGCGGAGGTGGCAGTGGAATTCCTAGCGGCGGTGGCGGCGGCGGGTTTCCTGGCGGTAGCGGCGGTGGAATTCCTGGCGGTAGCGGCGGTGGAATTCCTGGCGGCGGCGGCGGCGGCGGCGGCGGCGTGCCGCCAGTTAGCGCCATTCCAGAGCCGGCCACCTGGGCCAGTGTGTTGCTGGGCCTCGGCGCGCTGGCGCTGGTCAGCGCGCGGCGACGACGGCCGCGCTGAGCAGCGGCGCCGTACCGCGAGTCTGGTCGCGCACCGGCGTGCCCAGGTGAGCGACCCAGAAGCGCTCGTAGCGCGAGCCGGGGCGCTGAACACACGCCAAGCCGACGTCGCGAAAGTCAGCTTGCATCAGGTTGGCACAGTGTACCGGGCTGACCAACCAAGCCTGTAGCGTGTCGTCGAAGTCGGTCTGGC
>JANNGJ010000153.1:0-3481 GCA_031403815.1 Burkholderiales bacterium
TTCGATGGCTTGCTTGGACAAGCCGCGGCGCTCGTCGCGCGGCGTCAGGTTGATCGTCAGCGTGGCCTTGCGCGCCTCGGCTGCGCCCTGCGGCGCGAACGGGTCGCCGCCGGCGCTGCCGCCGCCGACCGCGCTGTACACGAGCTTGACATGCGGGTTCTTCTGCACGATCTGGCGCGCCTGCTCGGCCACCGCGAGGGTCTGGCTGAAGGTGCTGCCGGGCGGCAGCGAGATATAGACCTGGGTCTGCGACAGATCGTCGGGCGGGATGAAGGCGCCAGCGATATTGCCAGTGAACAGCGGCGTGCACGAGACGACCGCAAACACGGTGGTTGCCAAGAGGGTCTTGACACGGTGCTTCAGGCACCAGCGGGCGACGCCCATGTAGGCCGGCATCCATTTCGGGTCGGCATGCGGCTTCTTCGGCCGCTGCAGCATGTAGGCCGCCATCATCGGCGTCAGCATGCGGGCCACCACCTGTGAGAAGAAAACGGCGATGGCGGCGGTCCAGCCAAACTGGACGAAGAACTTGCCCGGCACGCCGCCCATGAAGGCCGTCGGCAGGAAGACGGCGATCAGGGTGAAGGAGGTGGCGATGACGGCCAGGCCGATCTCGTCGGCCGCATCGCGCGCGGCATCGAGCGGCTTCTTGCCCATCGACAGATGGCGCTGGATGTTCTCGATCTCGACGATTGCGTCATCGACCAGGATGCCCACCACCAGCGACAGCGACAGCAGGGTCACGGTGTTGAGAGTGAAGCCCATCCAGTGCATCACGGCGAAGGTCGGGATCGCCGACAGCGGCAAGGCCACCGCCGAAACGAAGGTGGCTCGCCATTCGCGCAGGAAGGCCCAGACCACCAGCACGGCGAGCAGGGCGCCTTCGATAAGCAGGATCATGGAACCGTCGAAGTTCTCGATCACCGGATCGACGAAGTTGAAGGCCTCGGTGACCGTCACGTCCGGGTGGGCCGCCTTGAGTTCGGCCAACGCCTTGACCACGCCCTTGGCCACGTCCACTTCACCGGCAGCGCGCGCGCGTGTGATCTCGAAGCCGACCACGGGCTGGCCATTGAGCAGCGCCGCCGAGCGGCGCTCGCCCACGCCGTCGATGACGGTGGCCACCTGGTCCAGGCGCAGGCGCCGGCCGTCGGCCAAGCCCAGCTCGAGCGCAGCCAGCGCCTGGGCGCTCTGCACCGTGGCGATGGTGCGCACCGACTGCTCGGCGCCGCCCAGGTCGGTGCGCCCGCCGGGGGCCTCCTGCTGCACGTCACGCAGGCGGCGCGAGACCTCGGCCGCGGTCACGTTGAGCGCCATCAGGCGCGCCGGATCCAGCTCCACGCGCACCTCGCGCGTCACGCCGCCCACCCGGGCCACCGCGCCGAGGCCGCGCACGGCCAGCAGGCGCTTGGTGACTTCGTTGTCGACGAACCAGGACAGCGCCTCGTCGTCCATGCGGGTGGACGACACGGTGTAGGTCAGGATCGGCAGGCCGGAGAAATCGACCTTGGTGATGACCGGGTCGCGCAGGTCGCTGGGCAGGTCGGAGCGAATGCGGGCGACCGCATCGCGCACGTCGTCGAGTGCCTCCTGCGTCGTCTTCTCGAGGCGGAACTCGGCCGTGACCGTGGCCGTGCCGTCCTGCACCTTGGTGTAGATGTGCTTCAAGCCCTGCACCGTGGCCAGCGAGTTCTCGAGCTTGCGCGCCACCTCGGTTTCCATCTGCGCCGGCGCGGTGCCGGGCAGGCTGGCGCTGATGACGATGGTGGGCAGGTCGATGTCGGGGAACTGCTGGATCTTCATGGCCTTGAAGCCCATCACGCCCAACGCAGTGAGCATGACGAAGAGCAGGATCGACGGGACCGGGTTCTTGATCGACCAGGTGGAGACGTTCATCATCGCCGGCTCACTTGGCTGCGCTGGCCGCGATGCGCACGACGTCGCCATCGGCCAGGAAGCCGGCCCCCTGCGCGACCACGCTGGCCTTGGCGTCCAGCCCCGAGGTCACCGCGATGCGGTCGCCGCTGCGCTGCCCCACCGCCACCTTGACCTGCTGCACCTTGTTGCCGGGCCCGACACGAAAGACATAGCTGAAGCCGTCACGCAGCAGCACGGCGGTCTGCGGCAGGGTCAGGGCCTCTTGTTCACCGACCGCGAACTCGCCGCGCGCGAACATGCCGGCCTTGGCCGCACCGGGTTGCGGCAGATCGACATAGACCTGGCCGTTGCGGGTGGCCGCATCGACTGTCGGCGCGACCATGCGCACGCTGCCCGTCACGGCCACGCCGCCCGCGGCGGTGACCGCGACCGCCATGCCCGGGCGCAGGCGGGCAAGTTCGGCCGCGGCCACATCACCGCGCCACTCCAGGCGCTCGCGCCGGATCAGGCGGAACAACTCCTGGCCCGGCTGAGGCACGGCACCCAGGGTCGCGCCGCGGAAGGAGATGACACCGTCGTCGGGCGCCAGGATGCGCGTCTGCGCCAGGCGCACTTCATCGGCCTTGATGCGCGCCCGCAGCGCGTCGGCGCGGGCGCGGGCGGTGGCCTCGCCAGTGACGTATTGCTGGATCTGCTGCGCACTGATGGCACCGCTGGCCTGCAGCTGGCGCGCGCGCTCGGCGTTGGCAGCGGCCTCGGCCTGCGTGGCCTCGGCCTCGGCCAGGCTGGCCCGCGTGGCGGCGGCGTCGGCCGACAGGGTGTCGCCGGCCAACAAGGCCAGCACCTGGCCGCGCTTGACGCGGTCACCCACGTTGGCGCGCACCTCCGTCAGGCGCAGGCCCTGCGCCTCGGCGCCGATGCTGGCCTCCTGCCATGCGGCCACATTGCCGTTGGCGACGACGGTCTGCGGCCAGCGCATGGCCTGCGGGGTGGTCACGGTGACGGTGAGCGACGCGCGCGGCTCGCTGGCGGCGCCGGCGGCAGGCTTTGGGTCAGCCGCCTGGACCCAGACAGCGACGCCGAGCAGGCCCAGCGCGGCGGCCGTGGTGGCAAGGAGCTTGCGATGTGAGGAGATCGACATGGGCAGGGCTCGCTTCAATTCGTTTTCTGAGGTGTGAGGGGGTCGGCGTCGGCAGCGCTCCAGCCGCCGCCGAGCACGCGGTAGAGCGTGACCCAGGCGACGACGCGCTCACGCTGCACGGCAAGCAACGCGGTCTGCGCGGTCAGAGCAACGCGGCGCGCCTCTTCGCGGTCGATCAGGCTGCCGGCCCCGATGCGCCAGCGCGTTTCTGCGGCGATGAAGTAATCGCGAAAGCCCTGCGCTGCTCGTTGCGCTTCGGCCTCGCGGCGGGTGGCGGCGTCGAGCCGCAGCAGGGCCTCCTCGACCTCGCCGACCGCCGTGCGCAGGCGACCGTCGAGCGCGGCGCGGGCTTCGTCGTAGCGGGCCAGCGAAGCCGCCTGGTTGGCTGCGCGCTGGCCGCCATCGAAGAGCGGCAGCGTCAGGGCCGGGCCGAATCCCCACGTGTTGCCGTCGGTGGTCCGG
>JANNGJ010000154.1:0-3477 GCA_031403815.1 Burkholderiales bacterium
AAGGCCTTCATCGCGCCCATCACATAGGGGTGGGCGTTGAAGGTGCCGCGGGCAAAGCAGATGTCGGCCGGCCGGTCTTCGCGAAAGCGCTTCATCAAGTGACTGCGGCCGCAGACCACGCCCACGGGCAACCCGCCACCGAGGGTCTTGCCGTAGGTGACCATGTCGGCGCGCACGCCGAAGTACTCCTGTGCGCCGCCGGGGGCGAGCCGAAAGCCGACGAAGACCTCGTCGAAGATCAACACGATGCCGCGCTCGGTGCAGACCTCACGCAGCTGCTGCAGCCAGCGGGTGTAGGCGGCGCGGTCGAAACCGCCGCGTCGGCTGCTGTCCACCAACGACGAGTCGCCCGGCGCGCCCGCATTCGGGTGCAGCGCCTGGAGCGGATTGACCAACACGCAGGCGATGTCGCGCCGCGAGCGCAGTACGCGAAGGCTGCGCTCACTCATCTCCGACAAGGTGTAGGTCTGGCGCGGTGGCAGGGGGTTGCCGGGGCCGGGCTGCACGTCTTCCCACCAGCCGTGATACGCCCCGCAGAAGCGCACCAGGTGGCTGCGCCGCGTGTGGTAACGGGCCAGACGCACGGCCTGCATCACCGCCTCGGTGCCCGACATGTGGAAGGACACCTCGTCCAGCCCGGACAGGGCCTTGAGCCGCTGCACGTTGTCGAGCACACAGGGGTGGTAGGCGCCGAGCACCGGGCCGAGTTCGCGCACGCGTGCCGCCCCTTCGTCGATGCATTCCTTGTAGAAGTCGTTGCCGAACAAGTTGACGCCGTAGGAGCCTGTCAGGTCATAGAAGCTGTTGCCGTCGAGGTCTTGCACCATGACGCCGTTCGAGCTCTCCAAAAAGGCGCCAACCTTCAGCCGCTCTCGCACATAGGGGCTGTACTGGAAGGGCACGCGGTAGCTGCCAGTGAACTGCAAGTCAGAGATGACGCCACGCGCCAAGGCTGTGTAGGCCACGCTGCGCGAGTAGCGCTCGGCATACAGGGCCGCGAGTGCGTTGAAGCCCGCACGCCGCTGCGCGGCGACCGCCGCCGGCGCGCCGTCGGAGGCAAAGACGCGTTCTTCGTCGTAGGCGTAGCCCGGCACCCAGCCCGCAATGCGCTTGGCCATGCGCGAGTGGCCCGTCAGAGACGGGTGTTTGGCCCGCGACAGCGCCAGACGCTGTACTGCGCGTGGCAGCGTCCAGGCCAGCACGCCGAGGGCCACGGCAGTCATCGCGATCGTTTGATTCATGTCTTCGTCCGAGTGGCAATGGCCCGTATGTACCCAATTCAATTGACAAGTCGATGAAATGAACCCACTGCGCCACCTGCTGCAACAAGAAGATCTCAATTTCCTGCTCACCAACCGGGTGCCGCGGATCGCCCTGACCCGTTTTATGGGCTGGTACAGCAAGCTGCGCCTGCCGGGGCTGGCGCGTGCCTCGATCGCGCTCTGGCGTTGCTTCACCGATCTCGACCTGAGCGACGCGCGCGCGCAACGCTTCGCCAGCCTGCACGATTGCTTCACGCGCGAACTGGTGCCGGGGGCCCGGCCGGTGGCCGCTGACCCAAACGTGCTGGCCAGCCCGAGCGACGCCATCGTCGGCGCCTGCGGCCGGGTGGTGGGTGGCCAGCTGTTCCAGATCAAGGGCTCGCCCTACCGCATCGAGGACTTGTTCGGGCCCTCGCAGGACACCACGCCGTTTCGCGATGGCCTGTTCGTCACCCTGCGCCTGACCTCCAGCATGTACCACCGCTTCCATGCGCCGCATGACCTCGAGGTCGAGCATGTGACTTACCTCAGCGGTGACACCTGGAACGTCAACCCGATCGCCCTGGCCCGCGTCGAGCGCCTGTACTGCCGCAATGAGCGCGCGGTGTTGCGGGCCCGTCTGGCAAGCGGCGGCCAGCCGATTGCCATCGTCCCGGTGGCGGCGATCCTGGTGGCCAGCATCCGCCTGCACTTCCTCAACGTGCTGCTGCACTTGCGCTACCGCGGCCCGCACGAGATTCCGGTGCGCGCGGCCTTCATCAAGGGCCAGGAGATGGGCTGGTTCGAGCACGGCTCGACCATCATCGTCTTCACGCCTCCAGGCTTCGATCTGTGCGCCGGTATCCAAACAGGCATGCGCATTCGACAGGGTCAGGCCCTGATGGCCTTTCACGATGCCGTCACAGGCCCCACGCAGGATCAGGCACTGTGACGGCCTCGATCGACCTCGTTTATTTCAATGCCGGCGGCGGCCACCGTGCCGCGGCGCTGGCATTGCGTGACGTGATCCAGGCCCAGCAGCGGCCCTGGCAGGTGCGGCTGGTGAACCTGTTCGAAGTGCTCGATCCATCGGGCCGCTTCAACCGCATTGCCGGATTCGCGCCCGAAGATTTCTACAACCTGCGTCTGGCTCGGGGCTGGACCGTCGGGCTGAAGCAGGAGTTGAAGCTGCTGCAAGGCATGATCCGCTTCGGTCATGCGGCGATGGTGCGCACACTGCAACAGCATTGGCTGGCCAGCGAGCCCGATCTGGTGGTGTCGCTGGTGCCGAACTTCAATCGCGCGTTGTATGAATCGGTGACGACCACGTTGCCGGGTGTGCCCTATGTGACGGTGATGACCGACATGGCCGACCACCCGCCTCACTTCTGGATCGAACCCGGGCAAGACCAGCACCTGGTCTGCGGCACGGCCCGCGCCGTGGCCCAGGCCCGCCAGGCAGGCTATACCGAGCGGCAGATTTCGCAGACCAGTGGCATGGTCCTGCGGCCCGGGTTCTATGAGCCGGTGACGCTGGACCGTGACGCCGCCCTGCAAGACCTCGGCCTGGATCCTCGGCGTCCGACTGGCTTGGTTATGTTCGGAGGCCAGGGTTCGTCGCAGATGTTGCGCATTGCCAGCGACCTGGCGGATCAGCAACTGATCCTGATGTGCGGCCACAACGCGCTCCTGGCGGAGCGGCTGAAGGCGCAAGCCGTGCACGCTGCGCAGGCTGTGGTCGGCTTCACGCCCGATGTCATGCGCTACATGCACCTGGCCGACTACTTCATCGGCAAGCCGGGCCCGGGCTGCCTGAGCGAAGCGGTGCAGATGGGCTTGCCCGTGGTGACATTCCGCAACGCGTCGACCATGCCGCAGGAACGCTACAACACCGAGTGGGTCATCGACAACGGCGTCGGCGTGGTGCTGAAGTCCTGGCGCGAATTGCCTGCGGCCGTCGCCGGTTTGCTGACGCGCCTGCCCGAGATGCAGGCCCGCGCACGTCGCCTGAACAACCGCGCACTGTTCGAGCTGCCCGAGATCCTGGCCGCGCAACTGGCGGCAGCTTCTGCTCCCGCAGCCACACGCGTGTCATCAAGCGTGGCTACCGTGGCGCTATGAGAATCACGGTCGTCGGTACGGGGTATGTGGGTCTGGTCACCGGGGCCTGCCTGGCCAACGTCGGCAACGACGTGCTTTGCGTCGATCTCGACGCCAGCAAAGTGGCCCAGTTGCG
>JANNGJ010000155.1:0-4055 GCA_031403815.1 Burkholderiales bacterium
GCGTGTCGAGCAGACCCTGCAGCGCCTGCACCTGGACGGCGCGGCACGTGTGGACACCCTGTCAGGCGGCACCAAGAAGCGCGTCGCGCTGGCCCAGGCGCTGGTGGCGCACCCGGACGTGCTGCTGCTCGACGAGCCGACGAATCACCTCGACCTCGACGCCATCGAATGGCTGCAGGGCCTGTTGGTGAACTGGAACGGCGCGCTGCTCTTCGTCTCGCACGACCGCGCCTTCATCGACGCGGTGGCCACGCGCATCATCGAGCTCGACCGCGGCGTGCTGCGCTCCTACCCCGGCAACTACGCCGCCTACGAGGTGACGAAGGCGCGTGAACTGCAGGATGAAGCCCTGGCCAGCGCGCGCGCCGACAAATTGCTGGCGCAGGAAGAGGTCTGGGTGCGCAAGGGCGTCGAAGCCCGGCGCACGCGCGCCGTCGGCCGCATCAACCGGCTGCACGCCCTGCGCGAACAACGCGTGGCGCGGCGCGAGTCGCTCGGCCAGGTACGCCTGGAGATCGACTCCGGCGTGCCCAGCGGCAAGCTGATCGGCGTGCTCGACGATGTGTCGTTCCGCTTCGGCGACAGCGGGCCGTGGTTGATCGAGCACTTCACCGCCACCTTCTTGCGTGGCGACAAGGTCGGCCTGATCGGCCCCAACGGCGTCGGCAAGACGACCCTGCTCAAACTCATCCTCGGCCAACTGGAACCGACGCGCGGCACGGTGCGCCGCGGCAGCAAGATGCAGGTGGCCTACTTCGACCAGATGCGCGACGCGCTCGACCTCGACGCCACCCTGGCCGACACCATCAGCCCGGGCAGCGAGTGGGTGGAGTTCAACGGCCAGCGCAAGCACGTGATGAGCTACCTCAACGACTTCCTGTTCTCACCCGAACGGGCCAACTCGCCGGTGCGAACACTCTCGGGTGGGGAGCGCAACCGCCTGCTGCTGGCGCGCCTGTTCGCGCTGCCGGCGAATGTGATCGTGCTCGACGAGCCGACCAACGACCTCGATATCGACACGCTGGAGCTGCTCGAAGAGCTGCTGCTGGGCTACAGCGGCACGGCCTTCATCGTCAGCCACGACCGCCGTTTCGTCGATGCGGTGGTGACCAGCACGGTGGCCTGGGAGGGCGACGCCAGCTTCGGCGGCAAGCAGGGTTTGTGGCGCGAGTACGAAGGCGGCATCACCGATTGGCAGACCCAGCGCGCGCGCAGCCGCGTGGCGGTCGCGGCCCCGGTGGCTGCGCCGCCGCCCCCCGCCGCTGCCGCAGCGCCAGCCGCAGCGCGCGTCAAGCGCAGCTACAAGGAGCAGCGCGAGTTCGACGCGATGCCGGCCCGCATCGCCGCGCTCGAGGCCGAGCAGAAGGCGCTTGCCGAAACCATTGCCGATCCGTCGCTCTACGCCAAGGACCCGCAACGCGCCACCGACCTACACGCGCGCTACGCCCAGATCGACGATGAGTTGCTGGCAGCGATGGAGCGCTGGGAGACCTTGGGCGGGAACTAGCTGGCATCGATTCCGCTGGCGGCCCTTTGCAGATGTTCGCGTGCGAGCCGTGGCGCGAGCCGCGAACGCGGCCTGCCACCCGGGTGGCGTGCGAGTGGGCGGCACACCATCTTTGGTGGTGGATCGGGCCGGTGGGGTGCCCTGCGCAGTGAAGTAAAGGAGGAGGCGTAGGCCGCAGGCCGAAGCCGGGGGACATGAACGGAGCAGGGTGCCCCTGTGGCCCGATCCCCGCGCCGATGCAGGCACGCGTGAGCCGGCGCAGCAACCAACAGCCGCAACGGGCCGCGAAGGGTTGCATCAGGCCATCAGTAGCTGCTCGCCTCTATGCGATTGAACGCAACTCGGTAGGAGGCGGAGCGGCGCAGCCGCTACGGGGCCAGGCCTAATTCCTGCTGCCGAACCAGGAGTCGTTGGTGGCCACCGGGTGGGTGCGGCTGACGATCAGGCCGCCCTGCAGGTACAGCGCATTGAGCAGGCGCATGGCGCGGCCGCGGTTCAGGCCGGGCCACTCTGACATCTCGCGCAAGTTGGCGCTCTCGCGGTGCAGGCGGTTGACCGCGGCCTGCACCACGCCGGTGAGCACGACTTCGCGCAGGTTCATGCCCAGGGCCACGCGGTAGGCGGCGGGGCCGGCAATCTCGGGCAGCAACTGTTCCCTTGAGCCGCGCATGGCCAACTCCCAGGTGACCGGGCCGAGCGGCTGGTAGAGGTGGGGCTCGCCGACCAGCGCTGCCTCCGGGTCGCCCGGCGGGCGCAGCACGGCCGGCTCGACGCGCAGCACCAGCAGGTCCGACAGACGCTGGGCCAGAAACTCGTGCATCGGCAGCGGGCAGTGCGCCAGGCGCTCGGTCGGGAACACGGTCAGCGGCACGACGCGCAACCCGCATTGCATGTAGATAGCGAGTGAGCGGGCATGGCGCACGCAGGCTGCCAGCACTTCCAGCAATTCGGTGTGGCGGCCGTCTTGCTCGAAACGCAGCAGGTCTTGCAGCAGCGACGGGTTCAAGGACGACAGGCGCGTCAGGGATTCGTCGGCCCCTTCGCGCTTGAGTTCGTCGAGGTAGCGCTGAAAGGCGCTCACGCGCATCAGTTCAGGTTCGCCCAGCGGCAGGGTGGATTCAAACGTCACTTAGGACAACGCCGGCGTCGCCGCCTCGTTACCGTTTGTAGTGATCCGATGGTACGCGGCTCTGGCCCCGCGCGCAGCCCCCTGATCGACGGTGCTGCGCAAGGCCTCGCAGGCTTCGCGCAGGGAGCGCCACAGGCGGGCCTCCTGCGAGGTGGCGAAGTTGATGCGCATCAGGGTGCTCGGCCGCGGCACCGCATGGAACAGGCTGCCGGGCGCCAACAGCCAGCCCTGGGCGTGCAGGTGGGCAGCGAGCCTGTCGACATCGACGCCGGTGTCGATCCAGCCGAACAGCCCCTGGGGTGGCGCGGCGAAGGCAAAGCCCGCCTCGGCGGCCAGGCGCACGCAGCGCTGGCGCGCGGCGTTCAGGCGCAGCACGGTGCGCTCGGCATGGCGCCGCAGCGTGCCCTGCTCCAGAGTGATGGCCAGGGCGCGCTCGGGCAGGGCCGGTGTGGTCAGGGCGGTCAGCAGCTTGCGGTCGATGATGCGCTCGACCCAGGCCGGCGATGCGGCGACGAAGCCGACGCGCCAACTCGGCGTCAGGATCTTCGAGAAGCCCGAGATGTAGATCGTGCGCTGCAACTGGTCAAGCGCGGCCAGCCGCGGCGCCTGCGCCGGCGCCAGCCAGGCGTAGGTGTCGTCTTCGACGATCGTCATGTCGTGGGCCGCGGCCAGCTTGAGCAACTCGTGGGCAGCGGCCAGGGGCAGCGAGGCGCCGGTCGGGTTGTGCAGCACCGACACCGTGATGTAGGCGCGCGGCTTGGCGCTGCTCTCGAGCAGGCGTCGCATCACCGCCAGGTCGGGTCCGGCCGCGCCGCGCGGCACGGGCGCCAGCTTGACGCCCATCTGCGTCAGGCGGGCGAACTCAACGGCCCAGCCCGGCTCGTCGACCAGGACCGTGTCACCGGGGGCCAGCAACAGGCGCGAAACGATATCCAGGGCCTGCGTCGCGCCCGCGGTGGTGACGATCTGCTGCGCTCCTGCCGCAATGCCCAGCTGGCTCAAGCGCAGGGACAGTGCGGCGCGCAGGCGCCCATCGCCCGCCGGGTCACCGTAGCGCAGGCTGGCCGGATCGCGGGCGTCGTCGGCCAGGGCGCGGCGCATCGCGCCGTGCAGCAGCGGCAGGTCGAGCCAGTCAGGCGGCAAGGTGCCCGTGCCGGGGGAAGGCGACTTGCCGCCCTGGTGCTCGAACATGCCGCGCATCAGGGTCGCCACATCGTGCGGCGGCGCGCTGCGTTGCGGCAGGTCGCGCTGCGCAGAGGCGGCAGTGCTCGGGGCCGCAGCGCGCACGAAGAAGCCACGCTGCTGGCGCGCCTCGACCAGACCCTGCGCCTGCAACTGGTCATAGGCGGCAACGATGGTGCTGGGCGCCAGCGCATGGCGCTGTGCGGCCTCTCGCACCGAGGGCAGGCGCGTGCCGGC
>JANNGJ010000156.1:0-1845 GCA_031403815.1 Burkholderiales bacterium
CGCCAGGCGCAACCGAGCGGTTACGGCGTCTGCCGGCGTCCACTCCACGCCAGCGCGGATTCGCCCGAGCAACCGCTCGGTGGAGTCCTCGGAGCCGTCCCTGTCCTTCCGCTGTGAGCCGTAATATCCTCCACGAGCGTCGCCCACGACTGCCAGATCGGGCGCTACATCGATCGCACTTAGCGCCGCGTGCGAGGTCAGCAGCATCGCGAGGATCGCGATGACGCAAGCTTGGCAGGACGAGTAGGACAAACTATTTCAACTCGCCGTAAGAGAAGTCATCGAACGCCGTTACGCTGTCCGCCTTGGTCCAGACCCCCACTTTCCCGCCCTCGGAGATGTGATCGTCGCGAAGGTCGATGTAGGTCTTGCCGTTGAGGAGAACCTTGATCTGCTCGCCATCGAATTCGGCCCGAAGCGTGTTCCATTGACCGGCGGGTACCGGCGCGTCCACGTACAGGATAGTCCGCCGCACTCCCAGCCACATGTAATAAAGGGAAACGTTGTTCTCCAACGCGTTGGCGCGCGCCACGTAAAACGACCGCGGGCCGGCGAAACGCCAGACGATGCCGCCGGCCTGATCCTCGCGGCCGGAAAGCGATTTGAACTTCACTTCCGCAAAGCCGTCCTTCAATGACGTCCCGTGCTTCGTGCACCACGGAAACGTGCCCTGTCCGGATTGCTTGAGAACATTCGGCTTGCTTGGAGCCGTCTCATCGGCTTCCACCAGCCATTTCGGATCGCCCCGCCCGCTTACTCCGCACTGCCAGCCGGCAGGTGCCGCGCCCACAGTCATTGAATCAAAGTTCTCCGTGGCTGCCTGGGTCGATGAAGATATGGCAACCATCGCCACCGCAACAAGAAGCCGTTTCAGCGCCGCGGACCACGGCGCTGGCCCTGACCCTTGGGCTGGGGTCATGGGCCGCTTGCCAGGCCGGCGTGGCGCGCTATTGCGACCAGACGCCCGCGATGAGCGCGGCGCAGCAAGACCGTCTATTCCGCTTCGCCGCCGTGATCAAGCAAACGCTGGACGACTCCGGCGCGAGCCTGGCCCTGGTCGCGCGCTCGGGCCTGGACCTGAGCCGCTTCGACATGCGCTACTCGCATGCTGGCGTGAGCCTCAAGCGGGGCCTGGACACAGCCTGGTCAGTGCGCCAGCTCTACTACGCTTGCGACGAAAGCAAGCCGCGCCTGTTCGACCAGGGCGTCGCCGGCTTCGTGCTCGGCTTGAACGATCCGGCCGCCGGCTACGTGTCGGTGGTGACGCTGCCCGAGGCCGAGGCTGCGGCCTTGGAGCGCGCCGTGCTCGACCGCTCGCAGGCGCTGCAAGCGCTCGGCACACGCTACAGCGCCAACGCCCATGCCTTCAGCGTGATGTACCAGAACTGCAACCAGTGGGTGGCAGAGATGCTGGCCGCCGCGTGGGGGCCGCCGCCCGACAGCGGCAGCCCAGGCACGGGCGACGTCGCCCGCGCGCAGGCCCAGCGCTGGTTGGCGCAGCAGGGCTATGAGCCCGCTGTGTTCGCAGTCGGCATTCGGCCGCTGATGTGGCTGGGCCGCCTGATCCCCCATTTGCACGAGGACGATCACCCGCCGGCCGACTTGGCCGAGGCACGCTTTCGCGTGAGCATGCCGGCCTCGCTCGACGCCTTCGTGCAGGCCCGCGTGCCGGGCGCGCAGCGCCTGGAGTTCTGCCAGGCCGGCACGCGCATCGTGATTCGGCGCGGCTGGACGCCCATTGCCGAGGGCTGCGTGGCAACAGAGCAGGACACGACGATCACGCTCGAATAGGGTCTGTCCGCAGTCGCTGCGGCCCCCCGGGCCAGTAGCATCGTCTGCACCATG
>JANNGJ010000157.1:0-9535 GCA_031403815.1 Burkholderiales bacterium
GCGGTCCTTGGCCGCCTCCATCAGGTCCAGCGTTTCGGTGTCGGTGAAGCTGGCGTGATAAATCAAGTCGATGCCGTGGCGCAGGGCCTGCTGCACGCTGGCCTTGGAGCGCGCGTGCACGATGATGCGTTTGCCGCGCATCTTCACTTCTTGCGCGGCGGCGGCCACCTCGGCGTCCGTCATCCAGCTGGTGTGCGAATCGGCACCGGGCACGAAGTTGTCGCCCGACAGGTTGAGCTTGATGCTGTCCACGCCGTACTTCAGGAACATGCGCACGACCTTGCGCATGTCTTCGGCGCCGTTGACGTTGACGCCGAAGCTGAACTCGGGGAAGGGCAGGTGCGGCAGGGTCTCGTCACCCAGGCCGCCGGGCACGGTGATCTCCTGGCTCGCGGCAAGGTAGCGCGGGCCCGGAATCTGGCCACTGTTGATGGCGTTGCGGATCACCACGTCCAGGCGCGGCTTGGCGCAGGCGGCGCCAAGGCAACTGGTGAAGCCGGCTTCGAGGTAGCGCTTGGCCACCTTGGCGCACCACAGCACATGTTCTTCCAGCGGCATGGTCTGGATGCCCGAGAGCGTGGCCGCGTCGTTCCAGGAAAAGTGGGTGTGGGCCTCGACCATGCCCGGCATCAGGGTGGCGCCGGCGCCGTCGATCACGGTGGCGCCACCGGGCGTGATGGGCGCGGTGCTGCGCCCGACCTGGCGGATGCGGTTGCCGTCGACCAGCACGCTGCCGGCGTAGGGCAGCGTGCCGGTGCCGTCGAGGATGCGCACGTTGGTGAAGAGCGTTTGGGTCATGCGGTGCTCCTCAGGCCGCCCAGCGCGTGGCGTGGGCTGGGCGCAGTGGCGGTGCGCGGTGGAACTCGCCGTCCTTCATCACGGCCAGCAGACGGCGCTTGTCTTGCAGCACGGTGATGTCGGCCAGCGGGTCGCCGTCCACCAGCAGGATGTCGGCCAGGCAGCCTTCGCGGATGTAGCCGATGCTCTTGCCCATCTTCATCATCGGTCCGCCCCAGGCGGTGGCCGACAACAGCGCTTCCATCGGGCTCATGCCCACGTACTTGACGAAGTAGTCCAGGTCCTTGGCGTTGGTGCCGTGCGGCGTCCAGGCGAATCCGTAGTCACCGCCGGGCAGGATCCGGATGCCGCGCTTGCGCATGGCCTTCATGCTGCCGATGGCCGCTTCCAGCTCGCGGTGGTAGCCCATCTTCTTCGTCACTTCGGGCGTCAGGCCCCACTGCGAGGCGTGGTGGCTGGTGTTGATCAGCCAGGCCAGGCCGGGCGCCACGTGGTGCTCGAACTTCTTGGCTTCAAGCCTGTCCAGCGCTTCTTCGTCGGTGAAGCTGGCGTGGTAGATCACCTCGATGCCCTGCTTGATGCACTCCTTGATCGACCAGGTGGAGCGCGCATGCGCCGCCACGCGCTTGCCCCAGGCCTTGGCCTCTTCGACGCAAACCCGCACTTCCTCGGTCGTGAACTGACTCATCTCACCCGGCATGCCGGTGATGGATTCGCCCGAGAGGTTGATCTTGATGCTGTCGACGCCGTACTTGGCGAACATGCGCACGCAGCGGCGCATTTCCTCGGCCCCGCTGACGATGGCGCCGAACGCGAACTCGGGCTGCGGCAAGTGCGGCGCCGTGGTGTCGCCCAGGCCGCCGGGCACGGTGATCTCCTGGCTGGCGGCGAGGTAGCGCGGCCCTTGAATAGTGCCGTCATTGATGGCGTTGCGGATCACCACGTCGAGCCGCGGCTTGGCGGCGGCGGCGCCGACACAGCTGGTCCAGCCCATGTCGAGGTATTTCTTGGCCACCTCGGCACACCACAGGATGTGCTCCTCCGGCGGCATGCGCTGGATGGCGTCCAGGCTGGGCTGGTCGTTCCAGCTGAAGTGCGTGTGGGCCTCGATCATGCCGGGCATCAGGAAGGCGCCGGCGCCGTCGATGATGCGCGCGCCCAGCACCGGCGGCGAGGCCTGCCCATGGCTGGTCTTGACGACGCGGCTGATCTTGTTGCCCTGCACCAGCACATCGCCAGTGAAGGGCGCTTCGCCGCCGCCGTCGAAGATGCGCACGTTGGTGAACAGGGTGTCGGCCATCGTCAGCTCCGGGTCAACTCTTGGAAGCGGCGAAGAAATCGCGCAGTGCGCGCTGGCACTCTTCGGGCCGCTCGATCGGCGTCCAGTGGCCGCAGCGGGCCAGGACTTCGACGCGCACGCTGCGCGCAGCGTGCAGCTTCTCGGCCAGGCTGCGCACGGCCTGCGGTGGCGCCACGCCGTCTTCGTCGCCCGTGACCAGCAGCACTGCCGCACGAATGGATTCAACCGGCGCGGCTTGCGCATCGGCCAGGGCCTCGCAGGTGCGTGCATAGGCCTCGCCGTCCTGGCGCATCAGGCTCTCGCGCACAAACGCCGTGGCCAGCGGCAGGCGCTGGCGCGTGTCGCTCGACAGCGCAGCGCCGAGGAGGGTCTGGGTGATTTCCTGCATGCCCGCCACGCCTTCGCTGCGCGCCTTGACGGCGCGCGCGCGCAGGCTGGCGCGCGCCGGCTCGGAGGGTGCGAGCAGCGGGCCAAACAGGGCCAGGCTCTGCACGAGGGCCGGCTGCGCAAGCGCCACATGCTGGCAGACGATGGTGCCCATCGAGTGGCCGATCCAGTCGGCCCGTGCCACGCCCAGGCGGTTGCACATCGACAGCAAGGCTTGCACAAAGCGCTCGATCGACAACGCGCCCTCAGCGTGTTGCGAGCGGCCGCTGCCCGGCAGGTCGACGCGCAGCACGCGGTGCCGTGCCAACGCGGGCATCAGCGGCGAGAAGCTGTTGCTGCTGCCGCCCAGCCCATGCACGCAGACGACCACCGGGCCCTCGCCCTCGTCCTCCACCACCATGCGGTCGAATTGGTGCAGGGCCATGATCAGACGAAGCGGTTCTCGATGAAGCCGAGCCCATCGATCTCGATGCGCACCACGTCGCCCGCCGCCAGCCAGCGCTCGGGCTTGAAGCCCATGCCGACACCGGCCGGCGTGCCGGTGGCGATGACATCCCCCGGCAGCAGGGTGATGCCGCGCGAACAGGTCTCGATCAGGGTCGGGATGGCGAAGATCATGTCGCGGGTGCGGCCGTCCTGGCGCAACTCCGACTCGCCACCCGCCGGCGTGACCCAACCGCGCACACGGGTGTCGCGGCCGTCGAGCTCGTCGGCGGTGGTGATCCAGGGGCCCATTGGGCAGAAGGTGTCGAAGCTCTTGCCCAGATCCCATTGCTTGTGGCGCATCTGGACGTCGCGCGCCGTCACGTCGTTGACGACGGTGTAGCCAAAGACATGGTCCATCGCGCGGCTGCGCGGGATGTCGCGGCCGCCGCGCCCGATGATGACGGCGAGCTCGCTCTCGTAATCGATCTGGGTGGAGACGGCCGCGCCGGGCAGACGCACGTCGTCCATCGGGCCGATCACGCACTCGGCCAGCTTGCTGAAAACGATGGGCCAGCCGTCTTCGGCGGGCAGGTGATCGCGAAACACACTGGCGGCCAGCTCGTTGGCATGGGCGCGGTAGTTGCGGCCCACACAGAACAGACCGCGCCGGGGCTGCGGCAGCGGCGCGCGCAGGGTCACGGCGCTCAAAGGCAGCCGCGTGCCGACGGCTGCGGGCAAGGGCTCGCCACGCACCAGGGCTTCGAGCAGCGGCAAGACGCCGCGCGCGGGGTCGGCCACGGCCAGTGCCGTGAGCTCGCGCCCGCAGGCCGACACGCTGCCGGCGTGGTGGCTGCCGCCCCAACTCCAGCTGGCCAGGCGCATCGTGCTTGTCTCCGGGCAGTCTGCGCTTGAGTCGACGCAGGGCCGACCGGCTTTGACTTTGTTAGGGAAAATGAGACTCGTGTCTCAAATCGGGATGAGTGCATCATACGGGTCGGGTCTCCCCACCCACAAGCTGGAGATTGCAGAAATCTGCCCCGGAAAAACCCGCATGACGCGATCCCGACTCAAGCCCAGCGAACCCCCTCTGGCCCCCGAACGGGGCGTCAAGGCCGCGACCTTTCACTTGCTGCTCGACACCGCGATGGCGCTGATCAATGCCGATGGGCACATCCCTTCCGTGCCCGAGGTTGCGCTGCACTGCAAGGTGTCGCGGGCCACCGCCTACCGCTACTTTCCGAGCCGCAGTGCGCTGATCACGGCGGTGATCGATGCTTCGCTGGGCCCCGTGCGTGCCCTGTCGTCCGACAACCCCGATGGACGCGTCCGCGTGCGTGAGCTCTTCACCCAGACCTTTCCGCGCTTCAAGGAGTTCGAGCCGCAACTGCGCGCGGCTGCCCAACTGACGATGGAACAGTGGGCGCTCGAGCGCGCAGGCAAGCTCGAGGAAGTGCCTTACCGCCGCGGCCACCGCATCCGCATCCTCGAACACGCGATAGCCCCCTTGCCACTCAAGCCCGCCATGCGCGACCGCCTGCACAAGGCCTTGTCGGTCGTCTATGGCATCGAGCCCTTCACGATCCTCAAGGACATCTGGGGCCTGCCCGACCGCGAGGTGGAAGGCATTGCCTTGTGGATGGCCGATGCGCTGATCGAAGCGGCCCTGCGCGAGGGCCAGGCTGTGGCGAGGGCCAAACGGGCGCCAGCGCGCAAGGCGGCCGGGCTGCCCGAGCCGGCGCGGCGGCCCCAAGACTCGGGGCGGTCGGCGCAGCGCACGCCAAAGCGTGGGAGCAGCGCCAAATGAGCCCGTCCCCCGCCTGGTACGACCAGCAGTACAACAACCGCGGGCGCATTCCCGAGCACCCGGCCATCCTGCAGCACTGGTCCGACGCTTCTGCAGCGGCCCGCACCAGCCTGGCCTGCGCTTTGGACCTGCCCTACTCGCAGCGCGGCGGCGCCGACCCGGCCGAGCGGCTCGACATCTTCATGCCGCGAGCGGGGCAGGCGGCCCCGGCACCGGTCCTGATCTATCTACACGGTGGCTACTGGCGCGCGCTCGACAAGCGCGACCAGTCCTTCATCGCAGCGCCCTTCGTCGAGGCTGGTGCCATCGTGGTGCTGCCCAACTACAGCCTGTGTCCGGCCGTCAGCATCCAAGACATCGTGCTGCAGACGGCGCAGGCGCTCGCCTGGGTCCATCGCCACGCCGCAGTCTATGGCGGCGACCCGCGCCGCATCGTCGTGGCCGGGCACTCGGCCGGCGGCCACCTGGCGGCCATGATGCTGGCCTGCCGCTGGCCCGAGGTCGGGGCCGACTTGCCTGCCGATCTGGTGACGAAGGCGCTGTCGGTCTCAGGCGTGTTCGATCTCGAGCCACTGCGCCACGCGCCCTTCCTGGCCAGCGACCTGAAGCTGACGCGCACTTCGGTCGCCCGCCTCAGCCCCGCCCACCTGCCGGCGCCGCGCGGGCGCCTATGGGCTGTCGTCGGCGGCGGCGAGAGCGAGGAGTTCCTGCGCCAGAACGCGCTGATTCGCCGGGCCTGGGGCGCGCGCGCGGTACCCGTCTGCGAGACCGTGCCAGGGCGGCACCACATGAATGTGCTGCACGACCTGGCCGACCCGCGAGCGCGCCTGCACTTGCTGGCGCGGGAGTTGTTGGGTTTGTAGGGGCATCGCCTGACGTCACGCCAGACACGACACGCGCATCCCTGCTCATTGCTTGCCTCGAGGCCTTTCGTGAACCCAACCAAGCTGTCCCCGCACGGCGGTGGTCAGGTCGCGCAGCACCACGATGAAGTCCTCGTCGGCTTGGCGGCCATCGGCAACCCGCGCCGCGGCGAAGCGATCCGTCTTGATCGCGGCTCCGAGCTGCAATACCTGGGCATCGGCTTCCCCGCGCTGCGCGCCCGCGTCAAGCAGGGCTTCTCGTTCTCAAACCAGCCCGAAGCCGAGGTTCTCGCGATCTGGGATGCGCTTTGGCACAGCTCGCCCTATGGCGACGTGCTCTTCGCCGCGCTCGAAGCGCTGGCGCCCGTCGTTCACAAACGCGTGCCGCCCGCGCTGTGGCCCACGGTTCGCCACTGGAGCGAGCGTGTTGACAACTGGTGCCACAGCGACGCGCTCAGCGGCCTTTACTCGCGCGTGCTCGAAGCGCAGTTCGACGCCGTCTATCCGCAGCTCCAGGCCTGGAACGCTGCGCCGAGCGAATGGCTGCGGCGCATCTCCCTCACCAGCCTGATCCACTACAGCGGCAAGAACGCCGTGTTCCTGGCGCCCGCGCAGATGCTGCCCTTGGTGGCGAACTGCGTCACCGATCACCGCAAATACGTGGAGCTTGCGGTCGGCTGGGTCCTGCGCGAGCTGGGCCACGTGCATCGCGATGCGGCGACAGCCTTCCTCGAGCGCCACGCGGCGAGCATGAGTGCGCGCGCCTATGCCCGCGCGGTCGAACGGCGCGCGCCGTCGGAGCGGGCGCAGTTGTTGGCCAAAGGCAGGGCTCGCGCTGGATAGTCAGCTGGAGCGCGTGCGGGCGTTGGTCTATGGGATCGACATGTGGCACACACATGTCGATTTCGGCAGCGGAATCGACCATATCCCGCCGGCGCGTCGATGGATACCTGGCGCGGCACTGGCTCAGTGAATGTGCGAGCCCCCGTTGATATCGATCTCACTCCCGGTGACATAGCTCGACAGCAGATCACACGCCAGGAACAGGGCGCAGCCAGCGACCTCGTGGGCATGGCCGGGCCGGCCCATGGGCACGCCGGCAATGATGGCCTGCAGCTTGTCGGGCGTCATCATGCCGGCGGTGATGTCGGTGTCGATGAAGCCGGCGCACAGGGCGTTGACGCGGATGTTGTCGGGGCCGAGCTCGCGCGCCGCGGCCTTGGTGTAGCCGAGCATCGCCGCCTTGGCCGCAGAGTAGTGCGAGCCGCCGAAGACGCCGCCGCCGCGCTGCGCCGAGACCGAGCTCATGTTGATGATGCTGCCGCTGCGCTGCGCGCGCATCTGCGGCACCACGGCCTGGGTCATGTACAGGGTGCCGCGCATGTTGACGTCCATCACGCGGCTGTAGCTCTCGGGCGTGACCTCCATCAGGCGCTGCGGACTGGTGATCCCGGCGTTGTTGAAGACGATGTCGATGCGGCCGAAGGCTTGCACGGCGCGCGCCGCGGCGGCCTCGCAGGCGGCCTTGTCGGTCACATCGCAGCGCAGTCCCACATGCCCCTGGCCGGGCAGCGACTGCGCCGCGGCCTCGGCGGCGGCGGCGTCCAGGTCGGCGATCAGCACGCGCGCGCCGTGCTCCGCGAACAACCGGGCTGTGGCCAGGCCCAGGCCGCGCGGGCTGGCGGCGCCGGTGATGAGGGCCGTCTTGCCTTCGAGCAGCAGGGTCATGGCGTTCGCGTTTCCTTCAGGCCAGCCAGCCCTTGATCGACGCCGTAATCGCGCTGCTGGAAATGCCATAGCGCTCGTGCAGCGTGGGCAAGGCGCCCGCGTCGAGGAAGGCGTCGGGCAGGGCGATGCGGCGATAGCGCGGCGCCACGCCGGCGCCGAGCAACTCGGCCGCCACCGCTTCACCGAGGCCACCGATGGTGCTGTGGTTCTCGGCCACCACCACCAGGCGCCCGGCCTTGCCGGCTTCGCGCACGATGGTGGCCACATCCAGCGGCTTGATCGTGGAGACATGCAGCACGCCGACATCGACGCGGTCGGCAGCCAGGGCGGTTGCGGCTTCGAGGGCGCGCATCGTCAAGAGGCCCGACGAGACGATCAGCACGTCGCGGCCGTCGCGCAGCAACTTGGCTTTACCGAGTTCGAACTGGTAGCCGTATTCGTCCAGCACCAGCGGCACCTGGCCACGCAGCAAGCGCATGTAAACCGGGCCGCGGTGCGCCGCCATGGCCGGCACCGCCTGCTCGATCTCCAGCGCGTCGCACGGGTCGATCACGGTGAGCCCGGGAATCGCGCGCATCAGCGCCAGGTCTTCCGTCGCCTGGTGGCTGGGCCCGTAGCCCGAGGTCAGGCCTGGCAGCGCACAGGCGATCTTGACGTTGAGATCATCCTCGGCAATCGCCTGGTGAATGAAGTCATAAGCGCGCCGCGTCGCGAACACCGCGTAGGTGGTGACGAAAGGCAGGGCGCCTTCCTTGGCCAGGCCCGCCGCGGCGCCGAACAGCAGCTGCTCGGCCATGCCCATCTGGTAGAAGCGCTCGGGGAAAGCGCTGGCAAAGACATGCAGGTCGGTGTACTTGGCCAGGTCGGCCGTCATGCCGACGACATCGAGCCGCTCTTCGGCCAGCTTGCAAAGCGCGTGACCGAAGGGCGCGGGCCGTGTGCGTTGGCCCTCGGACGCGATCGAAGCGATCATGGCCGAGGTCTTGAGACGCGGCTTGGCAGCGGTGGTCGTGTTCATGCGGGCCGTCCTGCGTCCAAGGCTTCGAGAGCAAGCTGCCACTCGTGCGCATCGACGCGCATGAAGTGGTTCTTCTCGCGCCCCTCGAGGAAGGGCACACCGTGACCCATCTGGGTGTCGCAAACGATCATGCGCGGCTGCGGGCCCGGGTGATGGCGCGCCTTGTCGAAGGCGGCAACCACGGCGTCGAGATCGTTGCCGTCGATGCGCTGCGTGTACCAACCAAAGGCTTCCATCTTGGGCACCAACGGCTCGAAGGCCATCACGCTGCTGCTCGGGCCGTCGGCCTGTTGGTTGTTCACATCGACGATGGCGATCAGGTTGTCGAGCTTGTAGTGGCTAGCCGACATCAGCGCCTCCCAGACGGCGCCTTCGTCAAGCTCGCCGTCGGAGAACAAGGTGTAGACGAAGGACGACGAGGCCTTGCGCTTCAAGCCCAGAGCGTGGCCGACCGCAATCGCCATGCCCTGGCCAAGCGAGCCGCCGCTCATCTCCATGCCTGGGGTGTAGCTGCGCATGCCCGACATCGGCAGGCGGCTGTCGTCGCCGCCGTAGGTTTCCATCTCACTCTCGGGAATGATGCCGGCCTCAATGAGGGCCGCATACAGCGCGATGGCATAGTGGCCGTTGGACAGCAGGAAACGGTCGCGGCCCTCCCACGCCGGGTCCTCGGGCTTGAACTTCATGGCGTGGAAGTAGGCCACCGCCAGCACGTCGGCGATGTCCAGGGCCTGGGCGATGTAGCCCTGGCCCTGCACCTCGCCCATTTGCAACGCAAGGCGACGCACGCGGTAGGCGCGCTCGGCCAGCGCGGTCATGCTCAGGCGGTCCTTTCCGTGGCGGCCGGTGGCAGGCCGTTGAGCTGCGCCACGAAGTCAGCCAGCATCGGCACATAGCGCTCGGCCTGGCCGGCGGCCTCCATGGCCGCGAAGTTGTTCTTCACCAGCGCCTGCAGGTTGTTCACGGCGCCGATCTCCGTGGCCATGCTGGCCAGGTAGCGCATGTCCTTGTGGGCGTTGCTGATGCTGAACTTGTGCGCGTTTTCGTTGCCCTGCAGACTCCACTGAATAAAGGTGTCGTAGAAGCCGCAGCGCATGCGCCCCGAGCCGATCACGCTGTGGAACTGCTCGATGCTCAGGCCGGCCTTGCGCGCGATGGCCAAGGCCTCGCTGTACAGCGCCGCGTAGCCCATGGCGACGAAGTTGTTGATC
>JANNGJ010000158.1:0-2221 GCA_031403815.1 Burkholderiales bacterium
CCTGCTCGACGACCAGGAGCAAGTCGTGCGCTTGGCACGCCAGATCGCCAGCAATGAAATCGATGGCGCCAACTTCGGCGCGCTCGCCGCTGTGTTCAGCCGTGAGCGCCCGGCGGTAACCCACCTCTCTTGGCTGGCGGCTAATCGCGCGCTGCGCGGCAGCCACGCCGTGGCCGTCTTCCACCCCGAAGCCAATCCGAGTGGCGATGCCCTGCAGCCGGCGCTGCCCGCGGCCGGCGAGGCCAGCGAACCGGAACGCGCATTCGCGGCGGCGCGAAGCTCGCGCCAAGCAGTCTTCTCGCAGGCCTTCCGCAACGCCAGCGGCACCAGCGTATTCCAGCTGCACGTGCCACTGCTGGAACGCGGCAGCTTCACGGGCGCCCTGATCGTCGAGTACGCGATCGACACCCTGCTGCGCGCCTCGGTGCCGCCAGAAGTGACACAGCGCCATACCGTGGCCATCCTCGATGCCGATGGCCGCGAGCTGGCGGGCAGTGTGTTGCAGATGCCGGGCCAACCCGTCAGCCGACCCACCATCGTGTATGACCTGCCGCTGGCACCGACGGCCAACGGCCTGGTGCTGCGCGGTCAGGGCTGGCGCACCTCGGTCGGCCTGGTCGGCAACACCCTGTTCTGGATGGTGGTGGCCCTGTCGGTGTTGACGGTCTGGATGCTGCTGGGCACCTGGCGCCACATGCGGCGGCGCGGCCAGATGCAGAGCACCCTGGTGCAAGAAACCAATTTCCGCAGAGCCATGGAGAACTCCATGCTGACGGGCATGCGAGCAATGGATGCCGAAGGCCGCATCACCTACGTCAACCCGGCCTTCTGCGCCATGACCGGCTTCAACGAGGCCGAGCTGGTGGGCCAGCTGCCGCCCTTCCCGCATTGGCCGAACGACCGCATCGACGAGAACATGCGCCTGCTGCAACAGGAGCTGCAGGGCCGCAGCCCCTCGGGCGGCATCGAAGTCAAGATCTTGCGCAAGGACGGCAGCTTGTTCGACTCGCGCATGTATGTGTCGCCCCTGATCGACGCGCGCGGTTTGCAAACCGGCTGGATGACCTCGATGACCAACATCACCGAGGCCAAGCGCATTCGCGACCAACTCTCGGCCTCGCATGAGCGCTTCACCACCGTGCTCGAGGGCCTCGACGCCGCCGTGTCGGTGCTCTCGGTGCAGCAGAGCGAGCTGTTGTTTGCCAACCGTTCCTACCGGCTTTGGTTCGGCGCCGACCCCAAGGGCCACGGCCAGTTGGCCAGCAGCAGCCTGTCTGCGCCCTTCCTGTCGGCCGACGACCACGGTGACGCGGTCGACAGCCTGTCGGGCTTGCCCACCGAGTCGCTCACGGCCAGCGGCGCCGACCCGCGCGAGGTCTATGTCGAGAGCCTGAAGAAGTGGTTCGACGTGCGCTCGCGCTACCTGCAATGGACCGACGGCCGCTTGGCACAGATGCTGATTGCCACCGACATCACGGCGCGCCGGCGCATCGTCGAGCAGGCCGCCCTGCAGGCCGAGAAGGCCCAGGTGACGAGCCGGCTGGTGACGATGGGCGAGATGGCCAGCTCGGTCGCGCACGAGCTGAACCAGCCGCTGACCGCCATCACCAATTACTGCAATGGCATGGTCTCGCGGGTGCGCGCCGACTCGATCGCCAAGGACGACCTGATCGCCGCGTTGCTGAAAACAGCGCGCCAGGCCGAGCGGGCCGGGCAAATCATCCACCGCATCCGCGCCTTCGTGAAGCGCAGCGAGCCGCAGCGCCAGAGCACCGAGGCGCGGGCCATCATCGATGACGCGGTCGAGTTGGCCGGCATCGAGCTGCGCCGGCGCAACGTCACGCTCACAACCTATGTGGCCCAGCGCCTGCCCCCACTGCACTGCGATCCGATCCTGATCGAACAGGTGGTGCTGAACCTGTTGAAGAACGCCGCCGAGGCCATCGACAGCGCACAAATGCCCACCACCCGGCGCCAGATCGAGCTGCGGGTGGTGCCGCGCCACACCCCCGAAGAGGGCGGCGTGATCGAGTTCAGCGTCACCGACCGCGGCCCCGGCGTGCGTGACGACGCGCTTGCGCGCCTGTACGAGGCCTTCTTCTCGACCAAGGTCGAAGGCCTGGGTATCGGCCTGGCCTTGTGCCGCTCCATCGTCGAGTCGCACCGGGGCCGGATCCGCGCGGCGAACCTCTACAATGGCGACGCCGTCACAGGCTGTCGT
>JANNGJ010000159.1:0-10092 GCA_031403815.1 Burkholderiales bacterium
GTGGGCGTGTTCAGGCGCCACGCAGCGTAACTGGTTTCCATCTCGCGCTCGTCGGCAAAGCGCAGGATCATTTCCTTCGCATCGGCGTTGGTCACCACGCGCTTCAGGACGCCATCGAGCACGAAGTACTGCGCCATGTCGTGCACGCCCTGGTGCAACAGGGCCTCGCCCTTGTTGCAGTCGAGGATCACCAACTGTTCGTCGAGATCACTGCGCTCGGCCTCCGTCATCTCCTTGAGGACGACGTTCTGCCGCAACTGGACGCGGATGACGTTGCGTTCAGGGTGACTGTCTATCGAAGTCGCGATCATCGAGTGAAAGTGAGCAATCCAGCCTGCTTGAACCGTGCAGGTTCAAACTGCGAAAGTTGACCGCGGTCAACGGGATCACCAACGGCAAATTTTTATCATACGTCCTGACTGAAAACAGGAGAAGAAGCCATGGCCCTGGACCTCACGACCGCACCGGCGCGCGCTACTGGCGATGGCGCTACCCAGTCGATTGCGAGCGAGGCCGCGGCGCAAATCGACGGCTTTCACCTCGTCATCGAAGCGCTCAAGCTCAATGACATCGACACCATTTTCGGCCTGCCGGGCATCCCCATCACCGACCTGACGCGCATGGCCCAGGCCGAAGGCATGCGCGTGATCTCCTTCCGGCACGAGCAAAACGCCGGCAACGCGGCGGCGGCCGCAGGCTTCCTGACCCAAAAGCCGGGCATCTGCCTGACGGTGTCGGCCCCCGGCTTCCTCAACGGCCTGACGGCCTTGTCCAACGCCACCGTCAACTGTTTCCCGATGATCCTGATCAGCGGCTCGTCGGAGCGCGAGATCGTCGATCTGCAGCAGGGCGACTACGAAGAGATGGACCAGCTGGCCATCGCCAAGCCCTTGTGCAAGGCCGCCTTTCGGGTGCTGCATGCCGAAGACATCGGCGTGGGTATTGCGCGTGCCATCCGCTCCGCACTCTCCGGCCGTCCCGGTGGCGTCTACCTCGACCTGCCGGCAACGCTGTTTGCGCAGACCATGGACGCCGCGGCGGGCCGGCGCTCGCTGATCAAGGTGGTCGATCCGGCGCCGCGCCAGATCCCGGCGCCCGACGCGGTGCAGCGCGCCCTGGCTTTGCTCAAGGACGCCAAGCGCCCGCTGATTCTTCTGGGCAAAGGGGCAGCCTATGCCCAGGCAGACGCCGACATCCGCGTCCTGGTCGAGACTACGGGCATCCCCTACCTGCCAATGTCGATGGCCAAGGGCCTTTTGCCTGACAACCATGCGCAGTCGGCATCGGCGGCGCGTTCCTATGTGCTGGCCGAGGCCGATGTGGTGATGCTGGTCGGCGCGCGCCTGAACTGGCTGCTTGCGCACGGCAAGGGCAAGACCTGGGGCGCGGACAAGGGCGAGAGCAACAAAAAACAGCAATTCATCCAGATCGACATCGCCCCCACCGAGATCGACAGCAACGTGGCCATTGCCGCGCCGCTGATCGGCGACATCGGCTCCTGCGTCGCCGCGCTGGTGGGCGGCCTGGGCCCGAACTGGGCCAAGCCGCCGGCCGCGTGGACAGGCGCCATCGCCGAGCGCAAGGACAAGAACCTGGGCAAGATGGCCGAGGCCCTGGCCAAGAACCCGTCGCCGATGAACTTCCACAGCGCGCTCAACGTGGTGCGCGATATGGTGAAGAGCCGTCCCGATGCGATCCTGGTCAATGAAGGTGCCAACACCCTGGACTTCACGCGCAGCATCGTTGACATGTACGAGCCGCGCAAACGCCTGGACGTCGGCACCTGGGGCATCATGGGCATCGGCATGGGCTTTGCGGTTGGCGCCGCGGTGGTTACCGGCAAGCCGGTGATCGCCATCGAGGGCGACAGTGCCTTTGGCTTCTCCGGCATGGAAGTCGAGACCATCTGCCGCTACAACCTGCCCGTGTGTGTCGTCGTCTTCAACAACAACGGCGTCTATGGCGGCATGGACAAGAATCCGACCGGCGGTGCCGATGTCGCGCCCACCGTGTTCGTCAAGAACGCCCGCTACGACATGCTGATGCAGGCCTTTGGCGGCGTCGGCATCAACGCCACTACGCCGGCAGAGTTGAGCGTTGCGCTGCGGCAGGCGGTGGCCAGCGGCAAGCCGACGCTGATCAACGCCGTGATCGACGAATCGGCTGGGACCGAGAGTGGTCGAATCACCAGCTTGAACCCGCAAACCTCAAAAAAGAAATAATCCTCGTTTACCAAGGAGCAATCACATGACCAAAGCCCTCGACGACATCAAGATCATCGACTTCACCCACGTGCAAGCGGGCCCTGCCTGCACCCAGATGCTGGCCTGGTTCGGCGCCGACGTGATCAAGGTCGAGCGCCCCGGTTCGGGCGACGTGACGCGCAGCCAACTGCGTGACATCCCGGGCGTGGACGCTCTTTACTTCACCCAGCTCAACAGCAACAAGCGCTCGCTGACGCTCGACACCAAGACGGCCGAGGGCAAGGAAATCCTGGAGAAGCTGATCAAGGTCTCGGACGTGATGGTCGAGAACTTCGGCCCTGGCGCACTCGACCGCATGGGCTTCACCTGGGAGCGCATCCTCGAGTTGAACCCGCGCATGATCCTGGCCTCCGTCAAGGGCTTCAGCGACGGCCACCACTACGAAGACCTGAAGGTCTATGAAAACGTGGCGCAATGCGCTGGTGGTGCGGCATCCACCACCGGTTTCTGGGACGGCCCGCCGACCGTGAGCGCCGCCGCACTGGGCGACAGCAACACCGGCATGCACCTGGCCATCGGCATCCTCACGGCGCTGCGCCAGCGCGACAAGACCGGCCGCGGCCAGAAGGTCGCTTGCTCGATGCAAGACGCGGTGCTGAACCTGTGCCGCGTGAAGCTGCGCGACCAGCTCCGCCTCGACCGCTTGGGCTACCTGGAGGAGTATCCCCAGTACCCGCATGGCAAGTTCACCGACGTGGTGCCGCGGGGTGGCAATGCCGGCGGCGGCGGCCAACCCGGCTGGGTGCTGAAGTGCAAGGGCTGGCAGACAGACCCCAACGCCTACATCTACTTCACGATTCAAGGCCAGGCCTGGGCGCCGATCTGCGACGCCATCGGCAAGCCCGAGTGGAAGAACGACCCGCTGTACATGACGCCCAAGGCACGCCAGCCGCACATCACCGCGATCTTCGCGACGATCGAAGAGTGGCTGGCCGACAAGACCAAGTTCGAGGCCGTCGACATCCTGCGCAAGTTCGACATTCCCTGCGCGCCGGTGATGTCGATGAAGGAGCTGTCGGTCGATCCGTCCTTGCGCGCTTCGGGCACGATCACGGAAGTGCAGCACAAGGAGCGCGGCCCCTACCTGACGGTGGGCAGCCCGATCAAGTTCAGCGACATGAAGGTCGAGATCACCGGCTCGCCGCTGCTGGGCGAGCACACCGACGAAGTGTTGGCTGAGCTGGGCTACAGCAAGGAAAAGATCGCTCACATGCACGAGGCCAAGGCGGTCTGACCTATCCCGGTGCAGTGCCCGCTTGGGATGAGCCTGTCCTTCGGCGGGCTCAGGAGGATCGGAAAGGCGGCACTTCGACAAGCTCAGTGCGAACGGGATTGAAGGAGCGCCATGAACACATCGATCGATCCCGCGGCGCTTCTCGAAGCGCTGGCGGATGCCGTGATGGTCTGCGACGCCGAGGGCGCCATCGTGTTGTGGAACCCGGCTTGCGAGCGCATGTTCGGCCACAGCGAAGCCGAAGTGCTGGGCAAGACCATGGACATGATCATTCCCGAGCGCCTGCGGGGTCGCCACTGGGACGGCTATCACAAGACGATGGCCACGGGCGTCACCAAGTACGGCCATGACGTGCTGCGCGTGCCGGCGGTGGACAAGCAGGGCCGCACGATGTCGATCGCCTTCACGGTGGCGATGCTCTACGCGCCCGACGGCAAAGTCAGCGCCATCGCATCGATCATTCGCGATGAGACAGCCCGCTTCAACGACGAGCGTGCTTTGAAAAAGCGGTTGACGGAAGTCGAAGCCCAGCTTGCCGCCAAGGCCTAGGATTCATCGATGAGCCAGGCCCTCACCGGCGTTCGCATCCTCGACTTCACGCATGTTCAGTCGGGCCCGACCTGCACGCAACTGCTGGCCTGGTTGGGCGCCGATGTGATCAAAGTGGAGCGCCCCGGCCTGGGCGACGCCACGCGCGGCCAACTGCGCGACATCCCCGGCGTGGACAGCCTCTACTTCACGATGCTCAACCACAACAAGCGCTCGGTGACGATCAACACCAAGAGCAAAGAGGGCCTGGCGGTACTCGACCGCCTGATCGAAACCTGCGACGTGCTGGTCGAGAATTTCGCGCCCGGCGCGCTTGAGCGCATGGGCATTTCGTGGGCGCACATTCAGGCGATCAACCCGCGCATGATCGTCGGCTCGGTCAAGGGATTCGGCGTCGGGCCCTACGAGGCCTGTAAGGTCTATGAGAACGTCGCGCAGTGCGCCGGCGGATCGGCCTCCACGACCGGCATGCCCGACGGTCCGCCGATGGTCACCGGAGCCCAGATCGGCGACAGCGGCACCGGCCTGCACTTGGCGCTGGGCATCGTCGCGGCGCTCTACCAGCGCACGCACAGTGGCCGTGGCCAGAAGGTGCTCGCGCCGATGCAGGACGCGGTGCTCAACCTATGCCGCGTCAAGCTGCGCGACCAGCAGCGCCTGGAGCGCACGCACACCCTGCACGAGTACCCGCAGTACCCCGATGGCAAGTTCGGCGACGCCGTGCCGCGCGCCGGCAATGCTTCGGGCGGTGGCCAGCCCGGTGCGATCCTGAAATGCCAGGGCTGGGAGACGGACCCCAATGCCTACATCTACTTCATCACCCAGTCGGGGGTGTGGCCGGCGGTGTGTGAAGTGATCGGCGAGCCCGATTGGGTCACCGACGAGGCCTACGCCACGCCACAGGCGCGTCTGCTGCACCTGAAGCCCATCTTTGCGCGCATCGAACAATGGACGATGAGCAAGGACAAGTTCGAGGCGATGGAAATCCTGAACAAGCACGATATTCCGTGTGGCCCGATCCTGTCGATGAAAGAGATCGCCAACGAACCCTCGTTGCGCGCGAGCGGCACCGTGGTCGAAGTCGATCACCCGGCCCGCGGCAAGTACTTGAGTGTCGGCAACCCGATCAAGATGTCCGACAGCCCGACCGAAGTGATCCGCTCGCCCTTGCTGGGCGAGCACACCGAAGAAGTGCTGGCGCAGTTGGGCTTCAGTGTCGAAGACGTCGCAGCGCTGCGCGCGTGCGGCGCCGTGTGACGGAAAAGGAATTCATGAACGCCCGAACCATTCCCATCGTCGTTGATGCCGGCCAGGGCTCCAGCCGCCAGCGCAAGCGCGAGGCGCCCAAGGGCCGCGTCGTCGATCCCGCCGCACTCGACGAAGTGCGTACCCTGCTCGGAACGGCCTCGCGAGCCCGCGACCTGCTGATCGAACACCTGCACCGCCTGCAAGATCACTTTGGCCATCTGAGTGCGCGCCACCTCGCGGCGCTGGCGCGCGAGATGGACCTGGCGCAGACGGAGGTGTATGAAGTCGCGACCTTCTATCACCACTTCGATGTCGTCAAGGAAGGCGGCGCCACGCCCGCCGCGCTGACGGTACGCGTGTGCGATGGCCTGTCCTGCGAGATGAAGGGGGCGCAGGACTTGTTGGCGCGCTTGCCGAAGATTCTGGGCAAAGAGGTGCGCGTGATCGCGGCGCCCTGCATCGGCCGCTGCGAGCAAGCGCCTGCGGTGGCCGTGGGCCAGCACCCGGTGGCGCACGCCAGCGTCGAAGACGTTGCGGCGGCTGTGAGGGCCGGCAGCACCACGCACCAGCGCGGCGCCTACACCGACCGCGCCGCCTATGAAGCCAAGGACGGCTATCGCCTGCTCAAGCAATGCATTGCCGGCGAGCACGAGGTCGAGTCGGTGATCCAGACGATGGAAGACTCGGGCCTGCGCGGCCTCGGTGGCGCAGGCTTCCCTGCAGGACGCAAGTGGCGCATCGTGCGCAGCGAAATGGCGCCGCGCCTGATGGCGGTGAACATCGACGAAGGCGAACCCGGCACCTTCAAGGACCGCTTCTATCTGGAGCGCGACCCGCACCGCTTCCTGGAAGGCATGCTGATCGCCGCCTGGGCGGTGGGCATCGCCAAGATCTACATCTACCTGCGCGACGAGTACCACGGCTGCCGCGCGATGCTCGAAGCCGAGCTGGCCCAACTGCGCGCACATCCGCCGTATCCCGGCATGCCCGAAATGATCCTGCGCCGGGGTGCGGGGGCCTACATCTGCGGCGAAGAGTCGGCCATGATCGAGTCGATCGAAGGCAAGCGCGGCATGCCGCGCCTGCGCCCGCCCTATGTGGCGCAGGTGGGCTTGTTCGGCCGGCCGACGCTGGAGCACAACTTCGAGACCCTGTACTGGGTGCGCGAGATTCTGGAGAAGGGCGGTGCCTGGTTCACCTCGCACGGCCGCCGCGGACGCAAGGGCCTGCGCTCCTATTCCGTCTCGGGCCGCGTGACGAACCCGGGCGTCAAGCTCGCGCCGGCCGGCATCACCGTGCGCGAACTGATCGACGAATACTGCGGCGGCATGCAGGCGGGGCACACGTTGTACGGCTACCTGCCCGGCGGAGCCTCCGGCGGCATCCTGCCGGCGTCGATGGACCACGTGGCCCTGGACTTCGACACCTTGCAACCGCACGGCGGCTTCATCGGCTCAGCGGCAGTGATCGTGCTGTCGGACAATGACACCGCGGTGGCGGCGGCGCGCAACATGATGCGCTTCTTCGCCCACGAATCCTGCGGCCAGTGCACACCTTGCCGCAACGGCACGGCCAAGGCCTCGGCGCTGATCAACCAGCCGAAGTGGGACATCCCGCTGCTCGAGGACTTGTCGGCGGTGATGCGCGATGCCTCGATCTGCGGCCTGGGCCAGGCAGCGCCGAACCCGGTCGATTGCGTCATCAAGTACTTCCCCCAGGAACTGACATGAATGCCATCACGCGCAAGGAGGCCATGGCGCTCGACGCGCCGACGGTGACGTTCGAGTTGAACGGCCGCGCAGTCAGCGGCCGTGCCAGCGAGACGATCATCGAGATCGCCAAGCGCGAAGGCGTGGAGATTCCGCACCTCTGCTACAAGCCCGGCCTCGAAGAAGTCGGCAACTGCCGTGCCTGCGTGGTCGAGATCAGCGGCGAACGTGTGCTCGCACCGTCGTGCTGTCGCTACCCGAGCCAGGGCATGAAGGTCACGACCGACAGCGAACGCGCCGTCAAGTCGCAAAAGCTGGTGCTGGAGTTGCTGCTGGCCGACATGCCGGAGCGCGACTACACGCGGCACAACGAAGTCGATCACTGGGCCGACAAGTTGGGCGTCGGCAAGCCGCGCTTTGCTGCGCGCGTGCAGCCGGCGCAAGACCTGTCGCACCCCGCCATTGCGGTGAACCTGGACGCCTGCATCCAGTGCACGCGCTGCTTGCGCGCCTGCCGCGACGAACAGGTCAACGATGTCATCGGCCTGGCCTTCCGCGGCGAGCACGCCAAGATCGTCTTCGACATGGACGACGCCATGGGCGCCTCCACCTGCGTGGCCTGCGGCGAGTGCGTGCAGGCCTGTCCGACGGGCGCCCTGATGCCGGCGCGCGATGCGGCGCTGACGGTGCCTGACAAACAAGTCGAGTCGCTGTGCCCCTTCTGCGGCGTTGGCTGCCAGCTGACCTATAACGTCAAGGACAACAAGATCCTTTACGTCGAGGGGCGCGATGGCCCGGCGAATCAGGGCCGACTGTGCGTCAAGGGCCGCTACGGCTTCGACTACGCGCACCACCCGCAGCGCCTCACCAAGCCGCTGATCCGGCGCAAGGATGCACCGGCCAAACGCGGCGATTTCGTGATGGACCCGACGCGGGTGATGGACATCTTCCGCGAGGCGAGCTGGGACGAAGCCATCGCCTTCGCCGGCGGTGGGCTCAAAGCCATTCGCGACAAACACGGCAAGAAGTCGCTCGCCGGCTTCGGCTCGGCCAAGGGCAGCAACGAAGAGGCCTACCTGTTCCAGAAGCTGGTGCGCACGGGCTTTGGCAGCAACAACGTCGACCACTGCACGCGCCTGTGCCACGCCTCGTCGGTGGTGGCGCTGCTGGAGGGCATCGGCTCGGGGGCCGTCAGCAACCCGGTGATGGACGTGACCCAGGCCGAGGTCGTGATCCTGATCGGCGCCAACCCCACCGTGAACCACCCGGTGGCCGCGACCTTCATCAAGAATGCGACCAAGACAGGCACCAAGCTGATCGTGCTGGACCCGCGGCGTTCTGACCTGTCGCGCGTGGCGCACCGCTTCCTGCAGTTCAAGCCCGACACCGACGTGGCGCTGCTGAATGCGTTGATGAACGTGATCGTCACCGAGGGCCTGGTCGATGAGGCCTTCATCGCCAACCGCACCGTTGGCTACGAGGCTTTGAAGGCCAACGTGGCCGGCTACACGCCGGAAGCGATGGCGCCGATCTGCGGCATCGACGCCGAGACGCTGCGCGACGTGGCCCGGCTGTATGCCAAGAGCAAGGCTTCAATGATCCTGTGGGGCATGGGCGTGAGCCAGCATGTGCACGGCACCGACAACGCGCGCTGCTTGATTGCCCTGGCCCTGATGACAGGGCAGATCGGCCGCCCCGGCACCGGCCTGCACCCTCTGCGCGGCCAGAACAATGTGCAGGGTGCGTCGGATGCGGGCCTGATCCCGATGATGCTGCCCGACTACCAGCATGTCTCCAACCCGGCCACGCGGGCGCGCTTCGAGGGCGCCTGGAAGCTCGCACCCGGCACGCTCGATGACCAGGTGGGCCTGACCGTGGTCGAGGTCATGCACGCGATCAAACAGGGGACGATTCTCGGCATGTACGTGCAGGGCGAGAACCCGGCCATGTCCGACCCCGATGCCAACCACGCTCGCGAGTCGCTGGCGGCCCTGGAGCATTTGGTGGTGCAGGACATCTTCCTCACCGAGACCGCCTACCTGGCCGACGTGATCCTGCCGGCCGGCGCTTTCCCCGAGAAGACCGGCACCTTCACCAACACCGACCGCCTGGTGCAGATGGGCCGCCAGGCCATCGACCCACCGGGCGATGCGCGGCAGGACCTGTGGATCATCGAGCAGATCGCCAACCAACTCGACTGCGGCTGGAACTATGCGCATGTGTCGGAGGTGTTCGACGAGATGCGCCACACCATGCCCAGCATCGCCGGCATCACCTGGGACCGGCTCGAGCGCGAGCACGCCGTGACCTACCCCTGCGAGCAGGAAGGCGACCCGGGCCAGCCGGTGGTCTTCACCGACCACTTCCCGCGCGAGGGCGGCAAGGCGCGCTTTGTGCCCGCCGACATCATCCCGGCCAACGAACGGCCGGATGCCGATTACCCGATGGTGCTGATCACGGGCCGCCAGCTGGAGCACTGGCACACCGGCAGCATGACGCGCCGAGCGACCGTGCTCGATGCGCTGGAGCCCGATCCGACGGCCCTGATCCATCCGCTCGATCTGTCGGCAATGGGCGCGTTGCCCGGGGACGTGGTGACCATCGCGTCGCGTCGTGGCAGCGTCTCGCTGTACGCGCGTGCCGACGACGGCACACCGCGTGGCGCCGTCTTCGTGCCCTTCTGCTACTACGAGGCGGCGATCAATAAGTTGACCAACGCCGCGCTTGACCCGTTCGCGAAGATCCCCGAGTTCAAGTACTGCGCTATCCGCGTCGAGCGCGGCGGTGCAGAACCGATGCAGGGCAGCTACGGGGGCGGGCAGGCGCTCGAGGCCGCTTTGGCCGCACGTTGAGGGCTTGCGCCCAGACTCAGCGCGTCTGGTAGTGGTTGGTGAGCTTGCCGATGCCCTCGATCTCGACCGACACCTCGCTGCCCGGCTTGATCGATCCGACGCCGACCGACGTGCCGCACAGGATCACGTCGCCGGGGCAAAGCGTCATGTCGCGAGAGATCAGGCTGACCAGGCGCGACACCGAAAAGCGCATGTCGCTCACTGGGTAGTCCTGGCGCAGTTCACCGTTGACCCAG
>JANNGJ010000160.1:0-13405 GCA_031403815.1 Burkholderiales bacterium
CATCGACGAAGCGCGTATCGAGATGCCGCAGGCCTTCTTCATGCGCGTGGCGATGGGTTTGTCGCTGGGCGAGATCGACCGTGAGGCGCGCGCCATCGAGTTCTACAACGTGCTGTCGAGCTTCGACTTCATGTCGAGCACGCCGACCCTGTTCAACAGTGGCACGCGGCGCTCGCAGCTGTCGAGCTGCTATCTGACGACGGTGGCCGACGATCTCGATGGCATTTACGAGGCGTTGAAGGAAAACGCATTGCTGTCCAAGTTTGCCGGCGGCCTGGGCAACGACTGGACCAATGTGCGCGCGCTGGGCTCCTACATCAAGGGCACAAACGGCAAGAGCCAGGGCGTGGTGCCCTTCCTGAAGGTCGTCAACGACACCGCAGTGGCGGTCAACCAGGGCGGCAAGCGCAAGGGTGCGGTCTGCGCTTACCTCGAGGCCTGGCACCTCGACATGGAAGAGTTCCTCGATCTGCGCAAGAACACTGGCGACGACCGTCGGCGCACGCACGACATGAACACCGCGAACTGGATTCCCGACCTGTTCATGCGCCGTGTCATGGAGGGTGGCGAGTGGACGCTGTTCTCGCCGTCGACGTGCCCCGACTTGCACGTCTTGTTCGGCAAGGCCTTCGAAGTGGCCTACACCGGGTACGAAGCCAAGGTGGATCGCGGCGAGATCAAGCTCTTCAAGCGCATGGCAGCACGCGACCTGTGGCGCAAGATGCTGACGATGCTGTTCGAGACGGGTCATCCCTGGATCACCTTCAAGGACGCCTGCAACGTGCGCTCGCCGCAGCAGCATGTGGGTGTGGTGCACAGCTCCAACCTGTGCACGGAGATCACGCTCAACACCAACGCCAGCGAGATTGCGGTCTGCAACCTCGGCTCGGTCAACCTGGTGCAGCACTTGGTGGAGGGGCCTGACGGCAGCAAGCAGATTGACCAGGCCAAGCTCAAGCGCACGGTCGCCACGGCGATGCGCATGCTCGACAACGTCATCGACATCAATTACTACGCTGTAAAAAAGGCGCGCGACAGCAACTTGCGTCATCGCCCGGTCGGGCTGGGCATCATGGGTTTCCAGGACGCCCTGTACGAGCTGCACCTGCCCTACGCCAGCGCCGCTGCCGTCGAGTTCGCTGACCGTTCGATGGAGTCGGTTTGCTATTACGCCTACTGGGCATCGACCGAGTTGGCCGCCGAGCGCGGACGCTATTCAAGCTATCGGGGCTCATTGTGGGATCGCGGCATCCTGCCGCTCGACTCCTTGAAGTTGTTGGCCGAGCAGCGCGGTGGCTATGTCGAGGTCGACGACTCGACCTCGCTCGACTGGGACGCATTGCGCGCGCGGATCACCGAGCACGGCATGCGCAACAGCAACTGCGTCGCCATTGCCCCGACGGCGACGATCTCCAACATCATCGGCGTCGATGCCTCGATCGAGCCGTGCTTCGGCAACCTGTCGGTCAAGTCCAACCTGTCGGGCGAATTCACCATTGTCAACGAGTACTTGGTGCGCGACCTGAAGAAGCTGGGTCTGTGGGACGATGTGATGGTGATGGACTTGAAGCACTACAAGGGCTCCTTGCGCCCGATCGACCGCGTACCTGAGTCGCTGAAGCAGCTCTATGCGACGGCCTTCGAGGTCGATGCGACCTGGTTGGTTGAGGCCGCGGCGCGTCGGCAGAAGTGGATCGACCAGGCCCAGTCACTCAACATCTACATGGCCGGTGCGTCGGGCAAGCGCCTGGACGAGACCTACAAGCTGGCCTGGGTGCGTGGCCTCAAGACCACCTACTACCTGCGCACTATGGGCGCTTCACATGCAGAGATGAGCACGGTCAGCCGCGGCGATCACAACGCAGTGAGCTCGGGTGCCGCGGCAGGTGCGACGACGCTATCGGCGCTCGACGCTGCGGCGGCGCAGGCGCGTGCACAGATGAGTGATGGGCCTGCGACCGACATGAGGTTTTGTGCCATCGACGACCCGACCTGCGAAGCCTGTCAGTGAGTCGAAAGGCGCAACTCGTTCACGGCATCACGCTGCACAGCGCGATGCATGAGCGCAACAACGTGAGCGCTCCAAAGTCAAGAAGTGCTTGGTGTTCGCACGCAACAATCCGATAATTCAATTCACAGGAAATTGCTACATGCTGGTCTGGGAAGATAACGTCAGCAACAAGACGACACCGTCAATTCGCACCGCGCTAGAGCCCTCACGTGAGGCGCGGGCCTTGGAGTCGTCACCTCCACTGTTTCATGCGGCGCCCGCGCTTCAGCCGGCAAGCAGCATTGTTGTGCCGCCCGTGATGACGGCCCGCCGCGAAAGCAGTGTCGATACGCGCCGCGTCTCGGCCGCTGACAAGCGCATCATCAACGGACAGACCGATGTCAACCAGTTGGTGCCGTTCAAGTACAAGTGGGCTTGGGAGAAGTACCTCTCAAGTTGCGCCAACCACTGGATGCCGAACGAGGTGAACATGTCGCGCGACATCGCGACCTGGAAGGACCCGAACGGCTTGACGGACGACGAGCGCCGTCTCATCAAGCGCAACCTCGGCTTTTTCGTGACGGCAGATTCACTCGCCGCCAACAACATCACGCTCGGCACCTACCGTCACATCACGGCGCCGGAGTGTCGGCAATTCCTGTTGCGTCAGGCCTTCGAAGAGGCCATCCACACCCACGCCTACCAGTACATCGTCGAGTCGCTCGGCCTGGATGAGAGCGAGATCTTCAACGCTTACCACGAAGTGGCGTCGATCCGCGACAAGGATGAGTTCCTGATTCCTTTCATCGAGGTCATCAGTGACCCGCATTTCCACACCGGCACGCCCGAGAACGATCAGACTCTGTTGAAGAGCCTGATTGTTTTCGCCTGTCTGATGGAGGGGCTGTTCTTCTACGTCGGCTTCACGCAGATCCTCGCCCTCGGTCGCCAGAACAAGATGACGGGTGCCGCAGAGCAGTACCAATACATCTTGCGCGACGAGTCGATGCACTGCAATTTCGGCATCGATCTGATCAACCAGATCAAGCTGGAGAACCCGCAGCTGTGGACGGCGCAGTTCAAGGCCGAGATCAAGGCGCTGTTCCTGAAAGCGGTCGAACTCGAGTACCGCTACGCTGAAGACACCATGCCGCGTGGCGTGCTGGGCTTGAACGCGTCAATGTTCAAGGGCTACCTGCGCTACATCGCCAACCGGCGCGCGACGCAGATCGGCCTTGAGGAACTCTTCCCGAACGAGGAGAACCCCTTCCCCTGGATGAGCGAAATGATCGACCTGAAGAAGGAGCGCAACTTTTTTGAAACCCGCGTCATCGAGTACCAAACCGGTGGCGCGCTGTCTTGGGAGTAGCGGGGGCCAAGGGCCTCTGTGTTTTCTTTATCCATGAAGTCAAGACCCGCGTTGTGTGAGACGAAGCCGATAGAAGCTTTGCCCACACAACGCACCCCCGTTCACCGAATCGGGAGCCGGCAATCCTGCCGGACAAGCCCCGGGCGGTGAATCGCCGCGGTCGATCGAGCTCGATCGATGCGGTGCTCTTTGCAACTTGATCAAGGAGAATTTGAAATGGCAACTGCGAAAAAGGCTCCGGCCAAAAAGGCCGCCGCGAAAAAACCGGCGATGAAGAAGGCTGCGGCGAAGAAGCCAGCGGCGAAGAAGGCTGCGGCGAAGAAGCCGGCTGCCAAGAAGGCTGCGGCGAAGAAGCCGGCTGCCAAGAAGGCTGCGGCGAAGAAGCCGGCTGCTAAGAAGGCGGCGAAGAAGGCTGCCCCTAAGAAGGCCGCCAAGAAGGCGGTCAAGAAGGCCGCTCCCAAGAAGGCTGCCAAGAAGGCCGCCCCCAAGAAGGCGGCGGCAAAGAAGCCTGCTGCGAAGAAGAAGGCGGCGGCAAAGAAGCCTGCTGCCAAGAAGAAGGCTGCCGCTCCTGCGGCAGCTGCAGCGCCGGCGGCCCCTGCGGCCAAGACGGCACTGAGCCCGGCGGCCGCGTGGCCGTTCCCGACGGGCAGCAAGCCCTGACGCAGGGCCGTCCGGCCGGGCCTCACGGTCTGGCCGGACGCCTGCCAGAGAAAGCAAACCCGGCTTCGGCCGGGTTTTTTTATGAGCGTGCGCCGTTGATTGGCGTCAGAGCTTGCTCATCACCTGGGTGTCGGCAAAGGACTGCATCGAGTCCCCGCCAGCCAAGGCCAATGTTTTCTTATCGCCCTCGGCCAGTGCCGACTCGACCTGCTCTCGCGATGAGGTCTGGCTGGTCGGTGAGCTGTGCACTCGTCGCAGATCGGTGATGGCCCGATTGAGTTGCGCGATCTGCTCGCGCGCTTGCGCTGAGCGCTCGACAGCGCCATTGCGCGCTTGCTCCGAGCGCTCCAGGCGTTCGCGCAGATCGGTGATGACCCGGCTCAGCGGCCAATAGCAGGCCGCTGCGCCTGCAAGAACGCCGCCCACGGCGGCACCGGAGATCGTCAGGAGGGGCAGGGTGTCCATGGCGCGAGGGTTATGCGAAGCTCACCCCACTACTGTAGCCACGCCCCCGGCTGGGCGCACCCCCAGGCGCGCGTCAAAGGTCCAGGATGAGCGGGTCGATCCGGTGATTTTGCCCACCACGGCAGGAAATCTTCAACGCGCCCAATCGGTTGCCCAGCCTGGCGCAGCGCTCGAGCGACCAACCGCGCTCCAGACCAAACAGCAGCCCGGCACGAAACGCGTCGCCGCAGCCGGTCGGGTCCACCACGTCGTCGGCAGCCACGCCCGGCACCCGCGTGACCACGCCCTGTTGCCAGACATCGCAGCCCTCGGCCGCCAGCGTCACCACCAGCCCGGCCAGATTCGGTAAGCGCGACAACTCCGGAAGCTCGCACCCCACGCGCTCACACAGCATCTTTGCTTCGTAGTCATTCACCGCCACCCAGCGTGCCATCGACAGGATCTCGCGGTGTTCGTGGCCATCGAACTGCGGCAGCTGCTGGCCCGGGTCGAAGATGAAAGGAATGCCGGCCGCGTGCATCTGCTTGGCATGCTCGCCCATCGCCACGCGACCATCCGGCGCAATGATGCCGATGGCAAGGTCAGCACGCTGCGAGTGCGTCGGCACCTGGGCATGGTGGGCCACGCTCATCGCGCCGGGGTGAAAGGCGGTGATCTGGTTGTTGCCCTCGTCCGTGATGATCATGCACTGGGCCGTATGGTGGCTCGGCTCGACCAGGATCGACGAGGTGTCAATGCCCAATGCCGTCATGCGCTCGAGGTAGCCGCCGCCATCACTGCCCAACGCGGCAAGAATCACCGGCTCACCGCCCAGCAGTTTGAGCGTGTAGGCGATGTTGCCTGCGCAGCCACCCCACTCGCGCCGCAAGGTCGGCACGAGAAAGGAGACGTTGAGGATGTGGATCTGATCCGGCAGGATCTGCTGCGCAAATCGGCCCGGGAAGTTGGTGATGGTGTCGAAGGCGAGTGAACCGCAAATCAAGGCTGGCATGGGGTCTCTGGGTCAGGGGTAAAAGATCTCGACGCTGTAGCCCGAGATGCGGCGATCGCCGGCATCGAAGACGGCCTGCAGCGTCACCTGGGCACCGGCCGCCAGGGTGGGCGGTACGGCGCTGCCGAACTCGCTCTGGCGCAGTACCCTGCGCGCGACGAGTTCGCCGCGGTTGTCGGTCAGCGTCACGTCGAGCGCCGGCGTCAGCAATGGCCAGGCGTCCCGATTGCGCAACTCCACCTGGAGCCGGTATTGCGAGGCGGCGTCGAGCTGCGTCAAGCCACTGCTTTCGACGGCCAGGCCGTCGAGGCGTCGCAGGGGCTCGATGCGACAGCCCAGCGCTTCGCAAGCGGCCATCAGCAGCGGCGCAGAGGCTGGCCAGCGTGTGGCGAGTGCATCGCGTTGATCGAGTGCCCACTGTGCCGCCAGCAACAGGCTCAGCAAGGCCGCAGAGACCGCCAAGAACAGGCGCACGCCGGGCCGCTGCCAACGCGCCGCGGTATCGGCCTGGCGCAGGAAGGCTGGCGTTGCGACCGCAGCGGGCTCGGCGCCCAGGCGGTCTTCCTGCTGCGGATCATCAAGGTCAGACATCTCGCCACGAGCGACGCCGTCGTCGTTGAGCTCCTCGCGATCCATCAAGCGGGTTTCGAGGTGCGAGTCGGCACGGGTGTCCACTGCTGTGTCATCAATGCCGCCAGGGGCATCGAAGTCGCGCTCCTGGCCCAGCGCCGGCTCAACGGTGGCCACATCCGCTGGATCGCGCTCGTCGCTATGCACCGGCAGGAGATCGAGCGCCCCACGCTGCGACGGCGTCCAGGCAGGCGCAGTCTCACGTTCGAGGTCGAACAATCCCTCGAGTGCATTGAACACGTCGCCGCAGCGCCCGCACCGCACCCAGCCTTCCGAAACCTTGAGCTGGTCTTGCACGACACGAAAGACCGTGCCGCAGGCGACACAGCGGGTGGCGAGGCTCATGGACGGTCCAGATCGCCGTCACGCTGGCGCTGCCCCACCATCAGCAGCCAGCCGTCGTCTCGGTCTTGCACCTCAAGCGTCAGCCAGGGGGCATACGCTTCACGCAGTTCGTCGGCCTGCCGATCGAGGATGCCCGCCAGGACAAGGTGGCCGCCCGCGGCAACATGAGCGCTCAGCAGCGGTGCGAGCAGGGTCAACGGCTTGGCCAGGATGTTGGCCAGCACCAGCGCGTAAGCGCCATGGGCTTGCTCGGGCAGGGCCGCGTGAACGCTCACGTGATTGGCGATTGCATTGGCACGGGTCGATTCGACCGCCGCGCTGTCGATGTCAACCGCATCGATGCGCGTGGCGCCGTGCAAGGCCGCGCCGATGGCCAGAATGCCGGAGCCGCAGCCGTAGTCGAGCACCCGGGGCCAGGCGCGGGCATGGCGCGCAATCCAGCGCAGGCACATGCGGGTCGTGGGGTGCGTGCCGGTGCCGAAGGCCAGGCCTGGGTCGAGTCGGATCACCCGCGTGGCCGCTGCGGGGGCTTGGTGCCAGCTCGGCACGATCCAGAAAGACTCGGTGATCGCCACCGGCGTGAACTGCGCCTGGGTCAGCCGCACCCAGTCGGCATCCGCAACCAACTGCAGGCCCTGAACCTGGACCTCGGCCGCCCAATCCTGCGCCAGCAGCAGGGTTGCAGCCCGGGTCGCCGCCGCCTCGTCGGCAAACAGCGCACGCAGGGTCGAGCGTTGCCAACCGCCGCGCGGGGCCGGCAGGCCAGGCTCGCCGAACAAGGCCTGCTCCCCCTCGGTGTCGACATCGGCATCCTCGACCGAGACCGACAGGGCATCGAGTTCGTTCATCAGCGCTTCTGACACCGGTTCGACCAAGTGCTCGCCAGCCTGCAACACCAGTTCGTGCATGAAACGCTCAGCGCTTGTGTTGGCCGAGCCAGCCTTCGAGGTAGTGGATGTTGGTGCCCCCCTCGATGAACTTGGCATCCACCATCAACTCGCGGTGCAGGGCGATATTGGTCGAAATACCTTCCACCACCGTCTCGCTCAAGGCCGTGCGCATCCGCGCCAGCGCCTGGTCCCGCGTATCGCCGTGCACGATGATCTTGCCGATCATGGAGTCGTAGTTCGGCGGCACGACGTAGTTGGTGTAGGCGTGCGAGTCCACCCGTACCCCTGGGCCTCCCGGTGGGTGCCACATCGTGATGCGCCCTGGCGATGGCGTGAATTTGTAGGGGTCCTCGGCATTGATGCGGCACTCGATGGCGTGGCCACGCATCTGGATATTGCGCTGCGAGAAGGGCAACTTTTCGCCCGCCGCGATGCGGATCTGCATCTGCACGATGTCCACGCCCGTGACCCATTCCGTCACCGGGTGCTCGACTTGCACGCGGGTGTTCATCTCGATGAAGAAGAACTCGCCGTTTTTCGTACAGGAACTCAAACGTGCCCGCGCCGCGGTAGCCGATCTTCTTGCAGGCGGCGACGCAGCGGTCACCGACGCGCTCGATCAGCCGTCGCGCGATGCCGGGCGCCGGCGCCTCTTCGATGATCTTCTGGTGGCGGCGCTGCATTGAGCAGTCGCGCTCGCCGAGCCAGACCGCATTCTTGTGCTCGTCGGCTAACACCTGAATCTCGATGTGGCGCGGCTTTTCGAGAAACTTCTCCATATAGACCGCGGGGTTGCCGAATGCCGCGCCAGCCTCGGCCCGCGTCGTCTGCACGGCATGCAGGAGGGCCGCTTCGGTGTGCACCACCCGCATGCCACGCCCGCCACCGCCCCCGGAGGCCTTGATGATGACGGGGTAGCCCACGGCGCGCGCAACCTTGACGATTTCCTTCGGGTCCTCGGGCAGGGCGCCTTCGGAGCCCGGCACGCAGGGCACGCCAGCCTTGATCATGGCCTGCTTGGCGGAGACCTTGTCACCCATCACCCGGATCGACTCGGGCGTCGGCCCGATGAAGACGAAGCCGCTGCGTTCGACACGCTCGGCGAAGTCGGCGTTCTCGGCCAGAAAGCCGTAGCCCGGGTGAATGGCTTCGGCATCGGTCACCTCGGCCGTCGAGATGATCGCCGGCATGTTGAGGTAGCTCTGCGCCGAAGCCGCCGGGCCGATGCACACCGCCTCATCGGCGAGCTTGACGTACTTGGCGTCGCGGTCGGCCTCGGAGTAAACCACCACCGACTTCACACCCATCTCGCGGCAGGCGCGCTGGATGCGCAAGGCGATCTCGCCGCGGTTGGCAATCAGCAGTTTCTTGAACATTGGGTCAAAGTTGTCGCGCTGTAGGGAGCCAAACAGACAAGCAGATCTGGCTTTGCCAAGCCGCAGGCGGGGCCTGCTTGAGCGGGAGCGGCGCAGCCGCTTTGGGAGGGGTCAACATCAGCCCCGACGGTCGATGACGAACAGCGGCTGGCCGAACTCCACCGCTTGGCCGTTCTCACACAGGATTTTCTCGACCACGCCGCTTTCATCCGCTTCGATCTCGTTCATGATCTTCATGGCCTCGATGATGCAGATCGCCGCCCCCGACTTGATCGGCGCGCCGACGCTCACCATCGGCTTGCCGCCGGGGCTGGCCGACAGGTAGAAGGTGCCGACCATCGGCGACTTGACGATGTGGCCGCTCTCGGCCGCCGCCGTGGCGGCGGCATCGGCTGCGTCGGCGGCCGCACTGCGGACGGGCGGCGCGGGTGCGGCGGCCGCCGGGGCTGCGACCATCATCATGGGCGGGCCAGCCACGTGCGGGTCGGCTTTGACGATCCGCACTTTGCCATCGGCTTCCGTGATCTCGAGCTCGGAAATGTTCGAATCCGAGACGAGGTCGATCAGGGTCTTGAGTTTGCGCAGGTCCATGCCGGGGTCTCCAGGGAGCAAGCGGCCACTGCGGGCCGCATCATTCATTCAACAGTCGCCAACGTCACTGCTTCTTGCTGCAAAGAGATCGCCGTGGCGGCGCATCATGGGTCTTTGCAAAGGCCAGGACTCTACGCGATTTGGCGCCAGAAGACGGCACTCTGGCGAAATCAAGCCGCGCCATGGCGGACTGCCCAGGCCCCCAGTTGGTCCGGTTTGATTTCGCCGCTGTGTCGCTCCAGGACGCGGCCATCGCGGCCGATCAGGAGCGTGAACGGCAGGCCGCCAGCCTCATTGCCCAGGCGTTTGGACAGGTCGATGCCGGCAAAACCGGTCAACCCAATTGGGTAGGACACCGGGCGCAGGGCCAGAAACTCGCGCACTGGGTCGAGGTTGTCAGCCGCCAGGCCCACCACCCGCCAGCCACGCGCAGTGACCTCGCGGGCAAACCGGTCGAGGGTTGGCATCTCGCGCACGCAGGGCGGACACCAGGTGGCCCAGAAGTTGAGCAACAGCGCTTGGCCGCGAAACGCGGCCATCGCCAGCGGCGGGCCATTCGGCGCCTCGAAGCTCGAAGCCCACAGCTGAGCCTGGGCTGCGTCAGCATCGCGTTCGCGCCAGAGCGACCAACCGACCCCCGCCGCCGCGGCTGCGGCCGCCACCCCGGCGCCCAGCGCCCAGCCGCGCCGGTCGTATCTCACGTGGCCGCCTCTTGCTCGAGCAGCCGGCGTAGTGCGCCGGCGTTGCCGCGCCAACTCAGGCCCTGCGCATCCGGCTTGAGCGCGCCGCGCAGGTCATCCAGGTCACGCACCGCCAAATGCAAGGTCACCATCTCGTCGAGTTCGGCGCAGTGTTCGGCGACGGTCAGCAGGTTCAGCGGCTCGCCGCCGCGCGGGCTCGGCAGGCTTGCGCTGTCGTAGTCGATGCCCAGGTTGATCAGGCCGATCTCCATCACCTTCGAGTCGTCGCAATAAAGGTCCAGGTGCAGGCTGGACAGCCGCGTTGCGGTCCCGCGCCAGGCCGCACCGCCGAGGTGGGGCCGGTAGGCGGCCAGCCGCAGCATCCAGCGCAGCGCCAGTTGCCGCAAGGCCCGCAGTTCGACGGGCTGGCTGTCGGCGCAGTAGAGCGCCAGGTAGCTGCGCACTTCGGCTTCCACGCTCTCGCTGCTCGGCAGAGCCGCCCGGCTGCCGAGCGTGCGGGCGGCTTTGCGCTTGGCCTGGCCGTATTCCATGCCCTCTTCGACCACCAGGCGCGCGGCGGCGGCGGCCAGCTCGGCCGTCTGCAGGCTCATGGCAGCTCCACCGCGCCCATGCGCGCAACCACCGTGGCAGCCCGTTCCGTCACGTAGGGCGAAGCGGGGCGCTTTTCGAAGCGTTTGGGCGCCGGCAGCATCACGGCCAGGCGCGCGGCCTGAAACGCACCCAGCTGGGCCGCATCGACGCGGTAGTAGTGGCGCGCTGCGGCCTGTGCGCCGAACAGGCCTTCGCCCCACTCGACGTTGTTCAAATAGATCTCCAGGATCCGCCGCTTGGACAGGCAGGCCTCCAGCGCCAGCGTCAGCACGAACTCCTGAGCCTTGCGCAGGGGCGTGCGTTCGCCGGACAGAAACAGGTTCTTGGCCAGCTGCTGGGTGATGGTGGAGCCGCCGACGATCTTCGGCTGCACTGGCGGGCGCGTGCCGCTGCTGCGTTCGTTGCGCTGCACGGCGCGGGCTTGCGCGCGCTGGTTGCGCTCCCAGGCGCGCTCGATGGCGTCCCACTCGACGCCGCCGTGGGCCGTGAACGCCGCGTCTTCACTGGCAATCACCGCGCGCTTGAGGCTGGCCGCAATGCGCTCGTCGGCCACCCATTGCTGGCTCCATTCGATGCGGCCCCGTTCGGTGAGCAGGCGCCAGGCCTCGCTGCGCTGGAAGCTGGTTGACTGCGGGTCGATCAGTGTCATCAGTGCAATGCGCAGCAGGAAGTAAAGCTGCAGCGCTAGCAGGCTCAGCACCAGCAAGCCGAGCAGGCGGCCGAGCTGGCGCAGCACAGGGGTCGTCATCGAACGAGGCTCACGGCGTCGTGCTGTTGCTGAGCGATGTCTCGAGGCCCTCGTCGCGCGTGAAGCGAAAGCGCGAGGTGACGACGATCTGGTCGGCATTGCGTCGCATGTCGGCGCTGAAGGGGCCAAAGGGCCCCGCTGCCCGCACGATGGCCACCGCGCGTCGATCGAGCAGGCGCGACTTTGACGGGCGCACGATGTCAGCTTCGATGACGCGACCGCTGGCATCGACGGTCAGGTTCATCGTCAACTCGCCATACAGCTTCTTGCCCTGGTACTCGGGAAAGTCGCGCGTGCCGCGTTCTTCGATGCGGCGGCGCAGCGCGTCGTAGTAAATGGCGTACTCCGCTTCGCGGGTGGCCGGGCTGATGTAGCGCTTTTTCGGGCGCGCGTTCTCTTCGTTGATGCGCTTCTCGATTTCAGCCAGGTAGCGCAGCAATTGACGCCGCTTTTCTTCCTGCGCGCGCTCTTCCGGCGTGCCGGCCTCGCGCGCCGGGTCGGGCGGCGGCAGCATGGCCACCTCACGCCGAATCTGCGCCAGGAGCTGCTGCTGCTGCTCTTGCAGCTCCTTGATCTGGCGCCGCGACTCTTCCGTGGTTTCGCCCAGTTCCACCGTCGCCGAAGGCGGCAGCGGCGAGGTTGCTCGACCAGTGGCTGCCTCGCCGCCGCCGGCCAGGTTGGCCTGGGCAATGGCCTGGGCTTGCGTGGGCAACTCGTCGGACCGGGCATTGACCAGGATCACTTCGAGCGGGGTGTCCTTGAACAGGCGGTTGAAGCGCTCGGGGTCGACAAAGCGCACGGTCAGCAGCAGCACATGCACGGCCACGGAGGCCAGCACGGCCAGCTGCAAGGTCGTCAGGCGGGCCAGCCAGCGCCCGGCGCGGGTCTTGGGCCGGCGCTGTTGCGACGCCGTGAGGCGGCTGTTGACGTACTCGCGGCGAACCAAGGCGTCTTGCTCCGGTCAGGTCGCGACGACGGCTGGGGCCAGGGCGGCCGCTGCCGGATCTTCCAGGTCGAGCGCCATTGCCAGCGTCAAGGGCGCGGCGTCGGCTTCATCGTCGCTGTCGTCTTCAGCTTCGGGCTGGGCGATGGCGGCACTGTCCAGCCGCGTCAGCAGGCTGGCATGCACCTCGAGCGTCAGCAGGTCGCTGCCGGTGACGCGCACCCGCACCAGGCTGCCGCGGGCCAGGCTCTCCGTCCCCAGCGCCTTGAACGCCAGCGGCAGCGCTTCGCTGCGCACCAAGCCGTCTTTCATGACGCTGGCGTCGAGTTCGGTCGTACCTTGCTGGGCCAGCCACTGCAGGGCCCAGTAGCGCTCGATGTCACGCTGGAAGTCGGCGTAGGCGCTGTAGGCGGCGTCAAAAGCTGAAATCACCGAGAACAACTGCGCGTCGCGCGGCTTGAACGGTGCGGCCAGGGCGGCGGTGCGGCCATGGCGGACACAGGCGACGATCTGCCATTGGTTGACCAAGTCAATATAGCGGCGCAGTGGCGAGGTGGCCCAGGTGTACTGCGCCACGCCCATGCCGGCATGCGGCGCCGGCTTGACGCCCATGCGCACTTTCACGCCCGGCGCCAGGCTGGCTTGGCTGCGGTAGATGCCAGGCACACCGCAGGTCGCCAGCCAGCCGCCCCAGGTGCTGTTGGCCAGGATCATGGCTTCGGCCACGATCAGGTCGAGTGGGGCGCCACGCCGGCGCGTCGTGATCTGCACTGTTTCCGTGCCGCGCGGCTCAGCGCCGTCGCCGCCTTCGAGGCGGAAGTTGTAGTCCGGGCGGTTGAAGGTCTCGGGCTTGCCTCGCACCACTTCGCGCTGGGCCTTGAGCGCGCGCGCCAGACGCCAGGTGAAGGCCAACTCGGGGGCGAACGGGTAGTCGGCCGCGGCGCTGCCGTCGAGCGAGGCTTCGCTGACCAGCAAGTCGAGCTTGTCGTGGCGCAGGTTGGCGATGATGGGCACGCTGTCGAGCCGGGTTTCGCTGGCGCGCACTTCGAGCGTGGCTTCGTCGATCGTCAGGTACAGGCTCACGGCCGGGCAATCGCGGCCTTCGATCAGCGTGT
>JANNGJ010000161.1:0-13305 GCA_031403815.1 Burkholderiales bacterium
CCGCATTGCAGGGGCTGAACTTCTGCGTCTTGGCGTTGTCGGTGACCTGCAGCGCCTGATCGAGATCGGCCTGGGCATCGACATAGACATGGCAGTTGCCGTCCAGGTGCTTGATCACGGGCACCTTGGCCTCGGCGCTGATGCGCGCAATCAAACCCTTGCCGCCGCGCGGAATGATGACGTCGACGTACTCGGGCATGGCAATCAGGCGGCCTACCGCTGCGCGGTCGGTGGTCGCCACCAGCTGCACTGCATCAGGCGGCAGGCCGGCCTCCAGCAGTGCCGCCTGCACCACCTGGGCCAGCGCCAGGTTGCTGTGCAGGGCCTCGGAGCCGCCACGCAGGATGGCGGCGTTACCGCTCTTGATGGCCAGCGATGCGGCCTCGATGGTCACGTTGGGCCGGCTCTCATAGATCATGCCGAAGACGCCGAGCGGCACGCGCATGCGGCCGACGCTGATGCCGCTGGGCCGGCGCTGCAGCGCGCTGATCTCGCCCACCGGATCGGGCATGGCGGCAAGCTGCTCGCAGCCCTCGGCCACTGTGTCGATGACCGGCTGCGTCAGTTGGAGCCGGTCGACCAGGGCCGGCGCAAGACCGGCCGCCTTGGCGGCTGCCAGGTCTTGCAGGTTGGCCGCCAGCAGGGCCGTGCTCGCGACGCGCAGGCGCCGCGCCAAGGCCGTCAAGGCGGCATTGCGCGCGGCCGTCGAGGCCGCGGCCATTGCCCGCGATGCCGCACGCGCCGCGGCACCGACATGGGCCATGTAGGCCGTGATGTCAATCGATTCCATGCAGCGATTGTCCCTCAGCCCACCCAAGCCAGCACCGCCAACCAGCCGGTCAAGGTGAGCACGAAGGCCAGGGTCGAGAACACGATCGCCGCGGTGGCCTCGCCCTTGAGGGTGTCGTAACGCTGGGCAAAGACCAGGGGGTTGCTGCCGACCGGCAAGGCCGCCATCACCACCAACACCCCCAAGGGCATCCCGGCCAAGCCGAAGCCCCAGTGCGCCACCACCAGCACCAAACCCGGCAGCACCAGCAGCTTCAGGCCAGCCAGCCCGAGCGCACCTCGCAGATGGCCCCGCACACCGTAGTAGGCCAGCGACAGGCCGATCAGAACCAGACACACCGGCACCACCGCCGAGCCCAGTACGAGGAGGGTCTCGTCGACCACAGGGTGCAGGCCCAGGCCGCCGGCGTTCCAGGCCAGCCCGACCAGCACCGGCAACATCACGGGGTGGATCACGGTGTTGCGCAAGGTCGTCAGCAGCGTGGCACGCAAACCCGCGGTGGTGCCGCCGGCGCGGTGCGCCGCGCGGGCCAGGTCGAGCTCTGCCAGCGCAGTGGCCAGGGACAACAGCACCAGCGCATGCAGGCTGATCAGGGCGACATGGATGGCCAGGCCGGTCTCGCCGAACAAGGCCGTGGCCAGCGGGATGCCCAACTGCACCGAATTGCCGAAGCTGGCGGAGATGGCGCGCACGGCCGGCGCGGCCGCGCCGTCGCGTTGCAGGCCAGCGCGCCAGCGCTGCCAGGCGTAGACCAGCAGCAGCATGGCGATGGCCGGCAGGAAAAAAGCGCCCACAGTACGCCACGGCAGCGTGGCGAAGTCCAGGCGCACAGTCGTGCGCAACAGCAGCGCCGGAATGAAGACGTAGAGCGCCGCATTGCTCAGCACCCGCGCCGGGTCGCTGCTGTCATTGCCCGCGCCGAGCCAGCGCATGCGCCCTGCGCCCCAGCCCAGCGTGACGATGACCAGGATCGCCAGCAGCTTGTAGAGCACCGCCAGCGTCATGGCACCTTCGGCGCACCGGCGCAGCGCACGGTGGGCGCCGCCGCGATCCAACCGGCAGCTGGACAGATAGGGCCGCGCAGGTCAGTTGTCACGCGCTTGATCATAGAGGGCAAGGAGCGCGGCGACCGGCGGTGAACGGCGCCGGGGCGGCCCGCAGCAGCGGTCTGGCGCACATGGGGCCTGCTGTGGGTGCAGCGTTCGTCAACCCTTTCACAGAATTGGGGCACGCCAGCGCTGCACTCAGCGTCGCGCGCTTTAGCATCCAGGCTCGATTGCTTGAAGCGCCCGCACAGGACGCAAAGGTCGCCCATGAACGCACACTCGACTCGAAGCCTTGGTCCCCGCAGGTCGCTGCGGCCTGTGGGTCGTGTTCGGCCTTGGGGCCTGTTGCGCCTGGGCCTTGCGGCCTGGCTGCTGGGCCTGGGCCTTCCGGCCCTGGCCTGGGAGCCGACGGCGCCGGTCGAGCTGGTGGTGCCGGCAGGTACCGGGGGTGGCGCTGACCTGATGGCTCGCTTCATCCAGCAAGCTGTCACCAAGCACGGCCTGATGAAGCAACCGCTGACTGTCGTCAACAAGACCGGCAACTCGGGCGCCGAGGGCTTTCTTGATGTGAAGGCCGCACGCGGCAACCCGCACAAGCTGATCATCACGCTGTCGAACCTGTTCACCACGCCCTTGGCCACGGGCACGGACTTCAACTGGCGCGACATCACGCCAGTGCAAATGCTGGCGCTGGACCAGTTTTTGCTGTGGGTCAACGCGGAGTCACCGCACAAGTCAGCGAAAGACTTGCTGGACACGATGCGCGCAGGCCCGCGAAGCAGCATCAAGTTGGGTGGTACGGGCAGCAAGCAGGAAGATCAGCTGATCAGCGTGCTGCTCGAAACCGCGGCCTCCACACGTCTGAACTACCAGCCGCTCAAGGGCGGCGGCGACGTGGCCCGGGCCCTGGCCGAGCGCCAGGTCGACATCACCGTTAACAACCCGATCGAAGCTGCCAAGCTCTGGGCTGAGGGCAAAGTGCGACCACTCTGCGTTTTCGACGGCAAGAAGCTGGAGTACTTCGGCAAGGTCGCCGCCAACCAGAGCTGGAACGACCTGCCGACCTGCATGTCCTTCGGCATCCCGGTGGAGTACCTGATGATGCGCGGCATCTTCATGTCGCCGGGCGCCAGCCCGGCCCAGGTGGCCTACTACGTTCAGGTGTTGGACAAGGTCCGCGCCCTGCCCGAGTGGCGCGAGTTCATGGCCCAAGGCGCCTTCAAGCCCTCGGCCATGAGTGGCGAGCCCTTCGTAGCCTGGCTCGACAAGGCCGAGAGCTTTCACCGTGTCGTGATGCGCGAGGCCAGGCTGACCGCAGCCTTTGCGGCGCCAGCGCCCGCGGCCGCTGCCAGCGCAGCACAGGCTGGCACCGCCCCGCTCCTGTCCAAGGACAAGAAGTAGGGGCCCTGGCGCGCGGCCAAGCGATCCTGCGGAGGATCAAGCGGCCTTCTTGCGCGCCACTTTTGCGCCCGCCGGCGGCTTGGCTGCCCGCGGCTCGAACTCAAAGATCACCTTGCCTTCCTTCTTGTCGTAGGCCAGGCGGGCCTTGAACTTGCGGCGCGTCTTGTTGGAGACGAAGTTCTCGAGCAAGGCCGTTTTGCCGCTCGTCAACAGGCCCGCCATCTCCTCGCGTGCCACGGGTTGCTGCAGGATGATCTTGCCGCTCTTGAAATCGCAGGTGATGGTTGCGCCCACGGCATGCTCACAAACATGCTGCTGCCATGCTCGTACACATGGCCCTGGCACTTCGGGCAGGCCCCCAGGCTTTGCTGCGCACTGAAGTCAACCGGCTCGCCGTCGCCCTGTTTGGCGTCCTCGCCAAAGTCGAACTCCAGCTTCCAGTTGGCGATCTCGTCGTCGCGCACCAGCTTCATCTCGGCGGTAAAGGGCCAGCCGGCCTTGGAGCGGAAGCCTTCAAGCGGGCCGATCTTCTTGTCGCGCAAGAAAGCATCGGCCTCGGCGGTCTCGAAAGCGCGGCCGGCCGGGATCTTGGTGATCGAGAAGCCGCAGCCGGTGGCGTCGGCGGCTGAGGCCTGCCCGGTACAGGCAAAGCGGCGGTAGTTCTCCTTCACGACGCCACCGCAGTTCGGGCAGGGCGTGGCCAGCGTCGCGTAGTCGCCAGGGATGGTGTCGCGGTCGTACTCCTTGGCCTTCTTGACGATGCGCTCGGCCATGGCCGCAATCTCGGCCATGAAGGCGCTGCGCTTCAAGCGGCCATGCTCCATCTCGGCGAGCTGGTACTCCCAGTTGCCGGTCAGCTCGGGCTGGGTCAACTCGTTGACGTCCAGGCCGCGCAGCAGTGTCATCAACTGGAAGGCCTTGGCGGTGGGCACCAGTTCGCGGCCGTCGCGGTACATGTACTTCTCGAACAGCAGGCCTTCGATGACCTGCGCCCGGGTGGCCGGCGTGCCCAGGCCCTTGTCGGCCATGGCCTCGCGGAACTCGTCGTCGTCGATCAGCTTGCCCGCACCTTCCATCGCCGAGAGCAGCGTGGCCTCGGTGTAGCGCGCCGGCGGTTTGGTCTTCAGCGCATTGACGTCGACGCCTTCGGTGCGCACCACTTCGCCGGGTTGCACCGCGACCAGGTTGGCGTCGTCTTCCTGCGCCTCTTTGCCATACACCGCGAGCCAGCCGGGCTTGACCAAGACCTTGCCATTGGTCTGGAACTGGTGCTCCTTACCGCCGACCTTGACGGTCGAGATGCGCGTCGTGACCATGGATTCGGCGCTGGGGTAGAACACGGCCAGGAAGCGCTTGACCACCAGGTCATAGAGCTTGGCCTCGATCTCGGTCAGGCTCTTGGGTGCCTGCAAGGTCGGGATGATGGCGAAGTGGTCCGACACCTTGGCGTTGTCGAAGACACGCTTGATCGGCTTGACATAGCCCTCCTTCAGCGCCTTGGCCGCGTGCGCGGCGAGTGGGCGCAGGGGGCCTGGCAGGTCTTCCTTGCTCAGCATCGTCATGGTGTCCTTGACCACCTTGACGTAGTCCTCGGGCAGGGCCCGCGAGTCGGTGCGCGGGTAGGTCAGCACCTTGTGCTTCTCGTACAGTGCCTGGGCCAGCGAGAGGGTGGTCTTGGCAGAAAAACCGAAGCGCGAATTGGCCTCGCGTTGCAAGGTCGTCAGGTCGTAGAGCAAGGGGCTGGCCTGGGTGCTCGGCTTGGCTTCTTCCGTCACCGTCGCCGGCTGCGAGCGGCAGGCCTGCGCGATGGCCTGCGCGTCAGACTCGTTCCAGAGTCGGTCGGCGCGGCGGTCGGCGTCCTCGTCCTTCTTGAACTTCGGGTCGAACCACTTCCCGTCGTACTCGCCGGCCCGGGCCGCAAAGCTGGCCTTGACCTCCCAGTAGGGGCGCGAAACATGCTTCCTGATCTTTTCTTCGCGCTCGACCACGATCGACAGTGTGGGCGTCTGCACCCGCCCGACCGTGGTCAGGAAGAAACCTCCGTCGCGCGAATTGAAGGCTGTCATGGCACGCGTGCCGTTGATGCCGACCAACCAATCGGCCTCGCTGCGGCTGCGCGCCGCATCGGCCAGGCCGAGCATCTGCTTGTCTGTGCGCAAGGCCTCGAAGCCATCGCGGATGGCTTGCGGCGTCATGCTCTGCAGCCACAGGCGGGTGATGGGTTTGTCGATCGGCTTTTTCTCCGAGCCCGCGTACTGCACGATCAGGCGAAAGATCAACTCGCCCTCGCGGCCCGCGTCACAGGCGTTGATAAGGTCGGTGACGTCTTTGCGCTTGACCAATTTCACGACGGCGTTCAGGCGCGACTTGGCCTTGTCGATCGGCGCCAGATCAAAGTGCGGCGGCACCACCGGCAGATTGGCAAAGCTCCACTTGCCGCGTTTCACGTCGAACTCCTCCGGCGCCTTGATTTCCACCAGGTGGCCGACCGCCGAGGTGACGACGTAGCGCTCGTTCTCGAAGTACTCGGCGTGCTTCTCGAACTTGCCCGCGCTCGTTGTCAGCGCGCGCACGATGTCCTGCGCCACGCTGGGCTTCTCGGCAATGATCAGTGACTTGCTCATGTTCTCTTCTTCCTGTTCAAGATTGCCGCCGCGACGGCAATCCAAGCTGGCCTGCCTACAATCCGGCCTCTCGCGCGCACGCACACACACGCGCGCGCACCCATGAATTCAATGTACTCAATGAAAACAGACAGCACCGAACGGGCCCTTTCGAGCGCCGCCGACACCCGCCTGCAAGCGCCCCGCGAGCGCCCGGGTCGGCGCATCCAGGTGCGCCGCTCGGGCATCCATGGCAAGGGTGTGTTCGCACTGCAAGCGCTGGCCAAGGGCGAGACGGTGATCGAATATACCGGCGAGATCATCAGCTGGCGTGAGGCCCTGCGGCGCCATCCGCACGACCCGAAGGACCCGCACCATACCTTTTACTTCCACATCGACGACAAGCACGTCATCGACGCCAAGGTCGGCGGCAATGCGGCACGCTGGATCAACCATGCCTGCAGCCCGAACTGCGAGGCCGACGAAGCCGCGGGCCGGGTCTTCATCAAGGCCTTGCGCAAGATCGCCGCCGGCGAAGAGCTGTTCTACGACTACGGCCTGACGATCGACGAGCGCTACACGCCCAAGCTGAAGAAGCAGTACGAGTGCCGCTGCGGCACCCGCGGCTGCCGCCACACCTTGCTGGCCCCGAAGCGGTGAACCCTGACGACGCCAGGCCGCTGAACACGGCCCCCGCAGCGTCCGCTGTGGGTGCGCCGGGCAGCTCTCATGCGCGGTTGGCCTGGCGGTCCGAAACGCTGTGGCAGCAACTCGAACCCCACCTGCCGGGCCTGTCGGTCGAGATCCTGGCCAGTGCCGAATCGACCAACACCTTGCTGCTCGAGCGCGCCCGCCTGGGCGGGGGGCGTGCCGATGCGCCGGTCACGACACCGGGGGATCTTGAGACGATGCGGTCACAGGGGCGCGACGTCAACGACCTGGGCACGGAAGCCGGGCCGTTTGGCCGCCGCGCTGGCGACACCCAACCAACCCTGCTGGTGGCAGAACACCAGACCCTGGGGCGCGGCCGCCAAGGCCGCGCATGGCTGGCCTGCGCGGGGGCCTCGCTGACGTTCTCGCTCAGCCTGCCGCTCACACCGCGGGACTGGTCGGGCCTGTCGCTGGCTGTCGGCGTGACCCTGGCCGACGCGCTCGAGGCACCTGATCCGGGCCGCGCGCCACGGCTGCAACTGAAGTGGCCCAACGACCTGTGGCTGACCGACACCGCAGCCGCTGGCCCGCTGGGGCGCAAGCTCGGCGGTGTCCTGATCGAGACCGTTGCCGTCGGCAGGCAACGCATGGTGGTGATCGGCGTGGGCCTGAACATCACCGCCTTGCCGGCGACCCCACCGCGCGAGTTGAGCCACGGCTTTGCTTGCTTGCACGAACTGGAGCCGGCGGCCACCGCGCCCTCTGCGCTGCACCGGGTGGCACTGCCCTTGATCATGGCCTTGCGCCAGTTCGAGCGCGAAGGCTTCGCCGGCTTCGCGGCGGCCTATGCGCGGCGCGACTTGCTGCACGGCCAGCAGGTCACGGCCGTGGACCCGGCGCGTCCGGAAGGCGCACTCGAAGGCCTTGTCGAAGGCGTGTCGCGCAGCGGCTCGCTCTTGCTGCGTGTTGGTGCGTCGCTCCACCTGGTGTCCAGCGGCGAGGTCAGCGTGCGCATGACAACCCACCCGGCCGCGGCCTGACGCCACCATGCTGCGCGCCCTGGTTGCTGTGCTGCTGCTGGCCAACCTGGGCTTTTGGCTGTGGAGCGCAGGCGCCCTGGAAAGCCTGGGCTGGGCGCCGACGCGCGAGCGCGACCCCGCTCGCCTGACCTTGCAGGTCGGCGCCGAGACGGTGCGCGTGCTGCCAGCGGGCAGCGTCATCGCTGCCGCCAGCAGCCCTGCACCGGCGACCGCAGCGGCGGGCGCCAGTCCGGCGAGTGCGGCCAGCGCCGAGGTGCGTGACCCGCTGTCGCAGTGCCTGGAGACGGGGCCACTGGCCTCCGCGGCCTTGGCCAGCGCCGAGCGCGCCCTGTTGGCCGGCGGCATCGCCGAAGGCAGTTGGACACGCCGCAGCATCGAGCAACCGGCGCAGTATGGCGTCGTGCTTGGCCCCTTCAACAGCAATGAGGCGCTGCGCAACAAGCGCGAAGAGATTGCCCGCCTGCGCCTGCCCCTGGAGGCCGTGAGCCTGCCCTCGGCCACCGCGGGGGAGCCCGCCCAGCCTGGCCTGGCCCTGGGCCGCTACGCCAGCCGCGCGGCCGCCGACAGCGCACTCGCCAGCTACAGCCAGCGCGGTGTGCGCACGGCGCGCGTGCTGGCGCTGCGACCGGCAAGCAGCGAAGTTCAGTTGCGCATGGACAGCACCACACCGGCGCAAGCCCAGCAACTGCGCGCGCTCAGCGTCGAGTTGGCAGGCGCTGCCTTTGCGCCCTGCGCTCCGGGTTAGCGCCTGTTGACGCTGGGCGCACGCACCAGCGCTGCCGCCCCCACCAAAAGGGCAAACAGCCAGGCGACGCTCATCGCACCGCCGCCCCCGCCCGTGGCGGCGGGCGGCGCCGGCGGCGGGTTGGCAGGTCGGTCAGGCCCAGTGACCGCCGCCGCGCGCAACTCCGCCGTATCCAAGACGACCGCGGGCCACAGCGGGGGCTGATAGCCTGCCGGCGCTGCGGCAAAGGCCAAGGCCTGCTCCACGTCGAGCATGCCGGCACCGCAGGTGGCCGTGGTGCACAGGCAGCGGCCAGGATTGCTGTCGCTGCAGGGGCGCATGCCGCTCACCGTGGAGCTGACATGCGGGCGCGCGGACCGCGCCAGGCCTTGCTCGATCTGGCTCACCGACAACGCGGGGTTGACGGACAGCATCAGGCTGACAGCGCCACTCACGATCGGCGCCGAGAAACTGCTGCCGAAGTGGTTGAAGTAGCAATTGGCGCCAGCGCGGCTGCAGTCCGCGGGGCTGGTCGAGCCACTGTTGCCGAGGGTCAGGATGCCGCTGTCGGCGAGCGAGTTCGAGCCCAGCGCGGCGCCCCAGGCGCCGTCGCCGTCATCGCCCCCGACCGTCGACAGCGCCAACACAGCGCCGAAGGCCGAGTAGGTGGTCTTGAAGCCGTCGCGGTTGAGTGCGCCGACGCCGATGGCGCGCTGGCAATTCGCCGGCCGCGAGGGTGCGCCCCAGCCGTTGCCCGCGGCGGCAACCACGATCGCCCCGACCGCGCCATTTGCAAAGACCAGCCCGCGCAACTCGTCAATCGCCGCCTGGTAGGCCGCGCCGCAGGCTGCGCTGCCGCCGAAGCTGATGTTGATGATGCGCGCCGGGTTGGGGTTGCGTGGCACGAACTCGACACACCCACCGGCGCCGTCGCTGCGCTTGCAGACATCGTCGCGCCCAGCAGCCCAGCGCATGCCGTCGATGATGTCGGCCACATCGGCGCCGCACTTGCCGGCCACACGCACTGGCAGCACGCGGCCATTCCAGTTGATCGCACTGACACCATCCCCGTTGTTCGTGCGCGCGGCGATGAGGCCGGCGATGACAGTGCCGTGCCAGGAACTGTTGGCCACCGCACAGCCCTCGTAGCGGGTGGCGTCGGCACTGCGGTCGGTCTGGCTGACCCAGTCGCCGGGATCGCGTGGATCAGCGTCGCGGCCATCGAAGTCGTTGGCGTAGCCACGCTGTGCGGCGGCGTCCCAGTCGCTGACGAAGTCATAGCCCGGCAGGATGGCGCCGCCGATGCAGTTAGACGTGAGGTTGCCCAGATCAGGGTGGCAGGTGATGCCGGAATCGAGCACCGCCACCACCGCCTCGGGCGCGCCGATGCTGCGGCTCAACCAGGCTGGCAAGAAGCCCGCCACGCCGCGCCGGCGGTCCGTGATGGCGTTCGCATCGCTGCCGGCCACGGTCTGCAGCCACCATTGACCGGTGCTGCCGCCGAAGTAGGGATCCGACGGCGGATTCAAGGCCACAGCCTGACGCTGCTCGCGCGTGTTCAGTCCGACCCAGGCCACTTCGGGCCGCGCCGCGAGCCGCGCGGCGACACGCTCGGCCTGTTCGACCGACAGGGGCTGGGCAAAGCGCATAACCTGCGCGCTGGCCCCCACCGGGTCACGGCGCGGCACTGCGTGGCCCCAGGCGGGCAACTCTCGCAGCACCACGTCGTCGCGCCGCAGGTCGGCCAGCAGGAGGTTCCAGCGCACGAACTCGGCGGGCGCGGCGCCGTTGCTGCGCGCCAGCGCGCGTTCGCGGGCCAGCGCCAGGTGGCTCGGCGCGTCGCGCAACTGAACCAGGAGCCCGTGGACCTGTCCGGCCTGTCCGACCTGCTCGGCATGGCGCGGCGCGGCCAGCGCAGCGAAGGCTGCCAACACGAGCACGAAGCAAGCGACGGTGGCGGCGCGCAGGCGGCGCTTGGGGAGTGACAGCAGCATCGGCACGGATTATCCGCCGGCCATTGCAGTTGTTACGCGATCTTCACCGTCGACGCGGCAGGGGTTGCACCAACGCCAGGCTGGCCACCACCAGGGCCAGCAACCAAGCCCATGACATTGCGCCACCGCCACCACTGCTCGCGCTGCCTCCACCGCCTGTGCCACCACCGCCAGCGCTGGCCGCTGCAACCGTGAGCGCGAAGTCGGTCGCCGTGGCGACGCCACGGTCATCCGTGAGCGTGAGTTGCACAACCACGCGGCCGGCGCCGCTGGCCGTGAGCGTCGCAGTGTCAGCGTCGGCAGCGCCGCCGAAGGCGCTGACGATGCCGCCGCCGTCGACGAGGGTCCAGCGCCGCGTCTGGATGCTGCGCCCGCCTGGCACGAGTGAGCTGGCGGCCGACAGGGTGACCACGCTGCCCGCCTCGGGCGCGGCCGGCGTCGCAGTGACAGCCGGCTGCACCGCGGCGCCGCCGCCGAGCACCGCGCGCACAGCCGCATTCGCGTCGAGCATGCCTGCGCCGCATGTGGTGTCCGTGCAATAGCATTGCAATTGATCGGCCGTCCCCGGCGCGCGGCAGGTCTGGATCGGGCCGGTAGTCGGGTCGGCGTCGGCGCCACTGGTCGGGAATGGCCGCGCCGTGGATTGAAGGGTGCTGAGCACCTGCGCCGGCGTGAGGCTGGGGTTGACCGAGAACATCAGCGCGGCCGTGCCCGCAACCAGCGGCGACGAAAAACTGGTGCCGACGCTGGGATTGACGCTGTCGGAGTAGGTGGAACTCGCTGGCACCGTGGTGCCGCTGTCGATGGTGGTCAGGATCGGATACAAGCACGGCTCGCCAACGCCCACGTTGACGCAATTGCCGCCCGGCGCAGCGATCTTCAAAATTGAGCCGACGTCGGAAAAGCCGACCTTGGTGCCAATGTGGCGCAAGGCCGCGACGCCGATCACGCCTTGACAATTGGCGGGCGAACCGGCCGCCCGGCCCGCGGTATTACCAGCGGCGGCCACCACCACAGCACCCCGCGCGAGCGCCACGTTGACGGCATCCTGCTCGGTCCTTGAGCAGGCCCCATCGCTGCCCAGGCTCAGGTTGATGACCTTGGCGGGGTTCGGATTGGTCGGCACACCGGCCACCGAATCGCCGGCGGCCCAGCGGATCGCCGCAGCGATGTCAGACGTGTCGCCAAAGCATTTTCCGAGCACGCGCACCGGCAGGATACGCACGTGGCGGCCCGAGCCGGCCATGCCGACGCCGTTGTCGGTGGCTGCTGCAGTGATGCCAGCGACTTGCGTGCCGTGCCAGGAGCTGTCGGACCGTTCGCACCCGCTCCACAGCGTCGAGTTGGCGTCAATCTCGAGCTGCGTGAGCCAGTCGCCAGGATCGCTGGGGTCGCCGTCGCGTCCATTGCCGTCATTGCCAACCGTGGCATTGCTGACGAAGTCGTAGCCGACGAGCAACTTGCCGGCCAGGTCCGGGTGGTTGGTGCGTACGCCCGTGTCGAGCAACGCCACCACAACGCTGCGGTCGCCCGTGTGAACGTCCCAGGCGGTCACGGCATTGATCGATGATCGCACCAGACTGCTCGGCGCCTGCAAGTACCACTGCCCAGCGGCAGGGCCATTGCCAGCCACCGTCGTGAAGCGCGGGTCGTTGGGCACCGAGACACGCCGCATGCGCCGGTCAGGCTCGGCGTACTCGACATCGGGGTCGGCCGCCAGGCGCGCTGCGAGCGCGCGCGCATCCAGGCCGTGCGCGGCGTCGGCCCGCACCACCTGCACCCGCTCGCCGACGGCCGCGCCGGTGTGCAGCAGCAGCCCGTGTCGCACGCCCAAGGTCGCGGCGCGGTCGGACAGCACGCGCGCCGTCTCGGCGGACGAGGCGTTGGCCGCCAGCGCATGCGCGCGCATCGACGACACACCGGGCTTGAACTTGACGATCACCCGCGACTCGCCCGCGTCAGCGGGCAACGGCAGGGGCCGCGGCGAAGCGCGCTCTGCATGGCCAAAGGGCGCGGCGCCGAGCAGCGCCAGCGCAAGAACCGAGGTGGGCAGCAACTTCTTCATGGCGCGCAGTCTAGGCGTGTCGCGCGCGCATTCGCGACCCAAGGTGTGAAGGCGCGTGCCAGGCCCGCACACTCGCCATGAAAAAAGGCCGCTTGCGCGGCCCCCTTGCGAATGGTTGCATTTGCAGGCTCAACGCCCGACCACGCGCACCATCTCCAGCACCTTGTTCGAGTAGCCCCACTCGTTGTCGTACCAGGCCACCACCTTGACGAAGGTCTTGTCCAGCGCAATCCCAGCGTCGGCATCGAAGACGGAGGTCATGGTCTCGCCACGGAAATCGGTCGAAACGACCTTGTCTTCGGTGTAGCCGAGCACGCCCTTCATGGGCCCGGCCGCTGCGGCCTTCATCGCGTTGCAGATGTCCTCCCAGCTGGCTTCCTTGACCAGTTCGGCGGTCAGGTCGATGACGCTGACATCACTGGTCGGCACGCGGAACGACATGCCCGTCAACTTCTTGTTCAGCTCGGGAATCACCACGCCCACCGCCTTGGCCGCGCCAGTGCTACTCGGGATGATGTTCTCCAGGATGCCGCGGCCGCCGCGCCAGTCCTTGTTGCTCGGGCCATCGACTGTCTTTTGCGTTGCAGTGGTGGCGTGCACCGTGGTCATCAAGCCGCGCTTGATGCCAAAGCTGTCGTTCAGCACCTTGGCCACCGGAGCCAGGCAATTCGTGGTGCAACTGGCGTTGCTGATGATGGTCTGGCCGGCGTAGGACTTGTCGTTGACGCCATAGACGAACATCGGCGTGTCGTCCTTGCTGGGCGCTGACTGGATCACCTTCTTCGCGCCCGCGTCGAGGTGCTTCTGGCAGGTGTCCTTGGTCAGAAACAGGCCGGTGGCCTCGACCACAACGTCTGCGCCGACGGCGCCCCAGGCCAGCTCGGCCGGGTCCTTCAACGCCGTCAGGCGGATGCGCTTGCCGTTCACGATCAGGGTGCTGCCGTCGACCGCGATGCTGCCCTTGAAGCGGCCATGCACCGAGTCGTACTGC
>JANNGJ010000162.1:0-3351 GCA_031403815.1 Burkholderiales bacterium
TACGCCCGCCGCGGCGGCGACCCGCTGCGCCGCCTGCCCGAAGCGCTGAAGAAGGTGCCGCTGGTGGTGCTGGTGAACGAAGGCTCGGCCTCGGCCAGCGAAATCGTTGCCGGTGCGCTGCAAGACCACAAGCGCGCCACCATCATGGGCGCGCAGACCTTCGGCAAGGGCTCGGTGCAAACCTGGCGCCCGCTGACCGCCGACACGGCACTCAAGATCACCACGGCGCGCTACTACACACCGCAGGGCCGCTCGATCCAGGCCACCGGCATCGTGCCCGATGTCTGGCTGGATGAGACCGCCGAGGGCAACGTCTTCGCCGCCCTGCGCCTGCGCGAGGCCGACCTCGACAAGCACCTGACCACGCCCGACGAGAAAAAGGACGAAGTCCGCGCCAAGGCGCGTGAAGAAGCGCGCAAGAAGCTCGAAGAGCAATTGGCCAAGAGCAAGGAGCCGCTCAAGCCCCTGCCCGAGTTCGGCAGCCTGGAAGACTTCCCGCTGCGCCAGGCGCTGAACCAGCTGCAAGGCAAGACCGTGATGGCCTCGAAGACCGCGACCGAGCGCCGCGCCGAGGCCAAGACGGAGTGAGCTTTCGCTTGCGCTCCCTTGAAAGGCCCGCCCTGGCGGGCCTTTTTTCCTGTTGACGTCGTCATGGACGACGTTGCACTCTTGCGCTACTCGCGCCACATCCTGCTCGACGAGATCGGCATCGAGGGCCAGCAGCGCCTGCTGGCCTCCCACGCGCTGATCATCGGCGCCGGTGGCCTGGGCTCGCCGGTGGCGCTGTACCTGGGCACGGCCGGAGTCGGGCGCATCACCATCGTCGACCACGACACGGTCGACGTGACCAACCTGCAGCGGCAAATCGCGCACACGCTGGCGCGGGTGGGACGTCCGAAGGCCGAGTCGGCGCGCGACACGATTGCCGCCATCAACCCCGATGTGCAGGTCACGCCGCTAGTCGAGCGCGCCGATGCAACGCGGCTCGATGCACTGGTGCAGGGCGCCGACGTGGTCGTCGACTGCAGCGACAACTTCGCGACCCGGCATGCCGTCAACGCGGCCTGCGTGGCGCATCGCAAGCCGCTGGTCTCCGGCGCGGCCATCGGCTTCGATGGCCAGGTCTCGGTCTACGACACCCGCGACGACCTGGCGCCCTGCTACGCCTGCCTGTTCCCGGCCGAGGCGACGTTCGAAGAGGTGCAGTGCTCAACGATGGGCGTGTTCGCGCCGCTCGTCGGCATCATCGGCTCGGTGCAGGCGGCCGAGGCGCTCAAGCTGCTGATGGGCGCGGGCACCTCATTGGCCGGGCGCTTGCAGATGCTCGATGCGCGCACGATGGAGTGGACCGAGATCCGGATGCAGCGCAGCGCCGCCTGCGCAGTCTGCGCCAGCCGCTGAGGGCGTTGGACGGGCCGGTCATCGCCTCGAAGGCGACGTCGGCCGGTGGGCGAGCCAACCGCGGGTGACCCGCGCCCACTTCTCGCTGCGCTGCTGTCGCGCCCTGCGCGACTCAGGGTTTGAAGAGATCTTGCAGGAAGCCGGCGGTGGCATGGCGCGCGGCCGGCAAGGTCAGCAGCGTGTGCGGCGCGCCGGCCATCAAGACCACGGTGGCATTCTTGTGCTGAGCCAGGGCGGCACCACAATGCCCCCGCGCCTGGGCGTTGCCCAGCCAGGGGTTGGCAGGCGAGAAGAACGGATCGGTCAGGCTGATGACGTTGAGCACCGGCTGCTCGGCCGGCAGGCGCGTGGCGTGGCCGGCGCTGAAGTAGTTGTCTTCGCAACTCCAGGCATACAGGATCCGGCCGCGAAAGCCTGAGCCGCTGTGTCGCGCCACGCTGGTGGCGCCCTCGCTGGTGCCGGCAAGCACCAAGCGCGAACCGTCGGCCCACGGCGCCGCAGCCAGCGCGGCCACGGTGGGCGCGATCTCGGACAGGCGCAGCGCGTGCACGCGCTCGTACACCGCCTTGTCTATCGGTGACTTGTAGGTCAGTCGGCCAGGCAGGGCGAAAGAGTCGGGCGCCACACTGGCAATGCCTTGGGCAGCCAGCCACTGCTGCCATTCGCCGATGGCCTTGAGCCCCAGGCCGGATGAGCCGTGCAGGAACACCACCACCGGCACCCGGGCGTTGGCGCTGGCGCTGGCCGGAATGTCCTTGAACTTGCCGTTGAACGCAGTGCCGCCATTGGCTGCGGCCGGCAAGCTCACCTGAGCGTTCTGCACCAGTTCGCGCAGCGAGGCCGCGGTGTGCACCGTGGGGCCCTCGACGATCTCGCCTTTCGGCACGGCTGGCGCCGCACTCACTGCAACCACAGCACTCACAACACTCGGAGCGGCACTCGGCGCAGGCGCAGTAGCGCAAGCGCACAAGAGCAAGGCACCAACCGCCGGCAACAACGTGAACTTCATGACGTCAATCTCCGATAGGGGAAAGGGCAGACCGGATCACGCCACCAATGGCTGCGCAATCGGCCTGGCTGAGCGTCAGCGGCAAGCGCATGTCGCACAGGGTCCCGAGCACGCGCTCGGCATTCGGCAGCGTTTGGGCTTCGCCGAAAAATCGCCAGTGGGTCCAGACACTGGTGAAGCCCAGCGGCTCTTCCGCACCGAACCACTTGATGTGCACGCCGCGCTCTGCGCAGGCGGCGATGGCCCGCTCGATCTGTGCGCGCGAAACATCGACGATGGAGAACTGGATCGAGCTGGCGACGTACTGCTCCTCGGCCGGGCGCCGCGGCAGCCGCAGGTGCGGCACGCCTTCGAGTGCAGCGGCCATCCAGCGGTAGCGCTCGTTCCAGCGCCCGCAGCGGTCGACCAGTGCGGCGCCGAGTTGGGGTCGGGCAACGGCAGCAGCCAGGTTGCTCATGCGCAGACTGAAGTTGGGCGTCAGGTACTTCCAGCGCTCGAACACGTCGTCGGCCGGCCGCGCGCCATGCGCGCGGTACAGCATGTAGCTGCCCGAGAACAGGATCGCCTGCGCCGCAACGTCCTCGTCGTCCGTGACCAGCAGCCCGCCCTCGCCGCTGTTGGCGTGCTTGTAGCTCTGCAGGCTGAAGCAGCCCACGCGGCCCCAGCTGCCGGTGGGCTTGCCAGCCCAGGAAGCCCCCATGGTGTGGGCGCAGTCTTCGATCACCTGCACGCCATGGCGTTGGCAGATGGCCATCAGCGCGGCCATGTCGGCGATGTGGCCGCGCATGTGCGACAGCAGCAGCGTCTTGGCGCCGCTGGCCACGGCCTTGAGCTCGAGGTCGCCCAGGTCGATGGTGAAGTCGTCGGTCACGTCGACCAGCACCGGCACGGCACCGGCATGCGCGATCGCGCCAGGCACGGGCGCCAGGGTGAAGCAGTTC
>JANNGJ010000163.1:0-5311 GCA_031403815.1 Burkholderiales bacterium
GACACTGGAAGACGTGCGCAAGGGCTTGATCGGCAAGATCGGCGAGAACATGGCGATCCGCCGCTTCCAACGCTACAGCGGCGGCGGCAAGTTGGCCAGCTACCTGCACGGCACGCGCATTGGCGTGGTGGTGCAGTTCGACGGCGATGAAGTTGCCGCCAAGGATGTGGCCATGCACGTCGCGGCGATGAAGCCCGCGGCCTTGTCCCAGGCCGATGTGCCGGCCGCGCTGGTGGACAAGGAGCGCAAGATCGCTGCCGAAAAGGCGGCTGAATCGGGCAAACCGGCCGAGATTGTTGCCAAGATGGTCGAGGGCTCGGTGCAGAAGTTCCTCAAAGAGGTTTCGCTGCTGAACCAGACCTTCGTCAAGAACGACAAGCAGACGGTCGAGCAGATGCTCAAGGCGCGCGCGACCGTCGTCAAAGGCTTCACCCTGTACGTGGTGGGCGAGGGCATCGCCAAGAAGGTGGATGACTTTGCCGCCGAGGTCGCAGCCCAAGTGGCGGCTGCGAAGTCTTCGTAAAGGCTTGCCTGGCCAGGCCGCTGTTGCTGCGGCGCCCTTAAACTCTAGCCCGTTGTTTGCCTGAGGAGACCAGCCGCATGCCGGCCTACAAACGTATCCTGCTCAAACTCTCCGGCGAAGCCCTGATGGGCGACGATGCCTACGGCATCAACCGCGCCACGATTGTGCGCATGGTGCGCGAGGTGCAGGAGATCACGGAGCTGGGCGTCGAGGTGGCCGTGGTCATCGGCGGCGGCAATATCTTCCGCGGCATCGCCGGCGGCTCGGTCGGCATGGACCGCGCGACGGCCGACTACATGGGCATGCTGGCCACCGTGATGAATGCGCTGGCGCTGGCTGACACGATGCGCCAGGAAGGCATGACGGCCCGCGTGATGAGCGCCATCGGCATAGAGCAGGTGGTCGAGCCCTATGTGCGGCCCAAGGCCCTGCAATACCTCGAAGAGGGCAAGATCGTCGTGTTCGCTGCAGGCACCGGCAACCCCTTCTTCACCACTGACACCGCGGCCGCGCTGCGCGGCGCCGAAATGGGCGTCGAACTCGTGCTCAAGGCGACCAAGGTCGATGGCGTCTACTCGGCAGATCCGAACAAGGACCCGAATGCGACGCGCTACACCACCATCGGATTCGATGAGGCCATTGCGAAGAACCTGCAAGTCATGGACGCCACCGCGTTTGCCTTGTGTCGGGACCAGAAGCTGCCGATCAAGGTGTTTTCGATCAACAAGCCCGGCGCGTTGAAGCGCGTCGTGATGGGCGGCGACGAAGGCACGCTGGTGCATGTTTGAGCGCGTGAGGACGTGAGGACATCATGACGATCTCGGAAATCAAGTCGACCGCAGAGGCCAAGATGGGCAAGTCCATCGAGGCCTTCAAGCACGAGTTGCAAAAGGTGCGCACCGGCCGCGCCCACCCCGGCCTCCTGGACCAGGTGCACGTGGACTACTACGGCTCGATGGTGCCGATCAGCCAGGTCGCCAATGTGACCCTGCTCGACGCTCGCACCATCAGTGTGCAGCCCTGGGAGAAGGGCATGAGCGCAAAGATCGAGCGGGCCATTCGCGAGAGCGATCTGGGGCTGAACCCGGCGGCGCAGGGCGACCTGCTGCGCGTGCCGATGCCGGCCCTGACGGAAGAGCGCCGCAAAGACCTGACCAAGGTGGTGCGCAACGCCGGTGAAGACGCGAAGATTGCAGTGCGAAACCTGCGTCGCGACGGCAACGACCACCTCAAGAAGCTGCTCAAGGACAAATTGGCGACCGAGGATGAAGAGCGCCGCGCCCAGGACGAAGTGCAGAAGCTCACCGACCGCGTCATCGCCGAGATCGACCGCCTGGTTCACGCCAAAGAGGCCGAGATCCTCGCGGTCTGACACCTCGCAGCGTGCAGCCTGTTCTTGCTCCGCCACGCCATGTGGCCATCGTGATGGACGGCAACGGCCGTTGGGCCAAGAAGCGTTTCATGCCGCGCTTTTTCGGTCACAAGCAGGGTGTCGATGCCCTGGTACGCACGGTGCAGGCCTGCGCCGATCGTGGGATCGAGTACCTCACGGTGTTTGCCTTCTCGTCCGAGAACTGGAAGCGGCCGAGCGACGAGGTTTCAGGGCTGATGGGCCTGGTGCTGGTGGCGGTGTCGAAGTACTTGGCCAAGCTGGCCAAGGAAGGTGTGCGCATCCGGATTGTCGGCGACCGCAGCGCTGTGTCCGACAAGGTGCGTGACGCCTGGGAGCAGGCCGAGCGTGCCACTGTCCACAACCAGCGCATCACCCTCTCGGTGGCCTTCAACTACGGCGGCCGTTGGGATGTGGTCCAGGCCACACGCTGTGCCTTGGCTGCCGGGGTTCAGCCGGACGATCTCGATGAAGCCACCCTGGGACAGCACATGGCCATGAGCTATGCGCCCGACCCCGACTTGTTTATTCGCACCGGCGGCGAGGTGCGCATCAGCAACTTCCTGCTCTGGCAAGTGGCCTACTCGGAGCTGTACTTCACTGAGTGTCTGTGGCCCGACTTCGGTGAGCACGAGCTGGACACCGCCCTGGCGGCCTTCCGCGCCCGCGATCGCCGCTTCGGTACGGTCACTCCCGACCCTGTACCGCAGGCCGTGAGCGCCTGACCGGCAGACCTGGATGCTGGGACAGCGCGTGATCACGGCGGTGGTGCTCTTGGCACTGCTGTTGCCATCGCTCTGGGCTGCGTCGCCATGGCCCTTTGCCTTGCTGACACTGCTGCTGATTGCCGCCGCCGCTTGGGAGTGGGCGCGTTTGAACGGCGTGGCGACAGTGGCCGCCCTCGGCCCCGGGGCCTTGCTGGCTTTGGCGGGCCTGTGGGCGGTTCACACCGGCAACGTGGCCGCGGTCCCGCCCATGGTCTGGTGGCTCACGTCAGTGGCTTGGCTGCTGATCGGGGCAGCAGCCCTGCGTGCTGGTCCCCGCACCTGGCCGCAGTGGCCGGCGGTGCTGCGGCTCGCCCTGGGTTTGCTGGCGCTGTGGGTGGCATGGTTGGCGCTGGCCCAGGCCCGCGTGGTCGGGGTGAACTTCCTGCTGTCCGTTTTGTGCCTGGTGTGGGCTGCGGACATTGGTGCTTACACCGCGGGCCGCGCCTTCGGTCGCCACAAACTGGCCCCGACGATCAGCCCCGGCAAGTCCTGGGAGGGCGTTGCCGGTGGCGTCATCAGCGTGTTGGCGCTGGCGGCTGTGTGGGGTGTTGGTGATTGACCGTCAGTGGCCGGTCGATTCGACCAGCCTCTACACCCGACTGGTCGCGCAGGTAGGCTGGCTTGGCTGGCTGCCGCTGGCCTTGTTGCTGTCTGCCTTCAGTGTCGGCGGTGACCTGTTCGAGTCCCTGGTCAAGCGGGCCGCAGGGGCCAAGGACTCGAGCCGCTTGCTGCCGGGCCACGGCGGGGTGCTCGACCGCGTCGACGCCTTGTTGCCCGTGTTGCCGCTGGCCATGGCATTGAGCACGCTGTGAACCCCATGAAGCAGCGCGTGGTCATTCTGGGCGCGACCGGGTCGGTGGGCGTCAGCACCCTGGACGTGATCGCGCGCCACCCCGAGCGCTTCGAAGTTTTCGCCTTGACGGCGCACAACCGCCTGGCTGAGCTGGAAGCGCAGTGTCTGCGCTGGCAGCCGCGCTTTGCTGCGCTGGGCGACGCGACGCTGGCCACCGAGTTGCAGCGACGCCTGCGCGCCCAAGGGTCGCAGACGCAGGTGCTGTGCGGCGCGCAAGCGCTGTGTGACCTGGCGTCCCACGCTGAGGCCACGACGGTGATGGCGGCCATCGTCGGCGCGGCGGGTCTGGCGCCGTGCTTGGCGGCGGCCCATGCCGGCAAGCGATTGCTGCTGGCCAACAAGGAGGCCCTGGTCGTTGGCGGTGCCTTGTTCATGAAGGCCGTGCGATCTGGCAGCGCCACGCTGCTGCCGATTGACAGTGAACACTCGGCCATCTTTCAGTGCCTGCCCGAAGACCGCAGCCGCTGGCCCGACCACATCGACCATCTCCTGCTGACCGCCTCGGGCGGCCCGTTTCGCAGCCGCGACCCGGCCACCTTGCGCGACGTCACGCCGGAGCAGGCCGTGGCCCACCCGAACTGGGTCATGGGCCGCAAGATATCGGTCGACTCGGCCACCATGATGAACAAGGCGCTGGAGGTCATCGAGGCGCGCTGGCTGTTTGACCTGAAGCCCGAGCAGATTCGGGTCGTGATTCACCCGCAGAGCATCATCCACTCGATGGTGGTGTGCCGCGATCACTCGGTGCTGGCCCAGTTGGGCACGCCCGACATGCGCGTGCCCATCGCCTACGGCCTGTCGTTTCCCGAGCGCATCGTCTCGGGGGCGTCGCGACTTGAGTTCGAGACCTTGAAGGATCTGAGTTTCGAGCCTGCCGACAGCGGCCGATTTCCTGGCCTGCACCTGGCTTGGGATGCACTGCGCGCCGCCGAAGGCAGCACCGCGGTGCTGAACGCCGCCAACGAGGAAGCGGTGGCCGCCTTCCTGGCGGGAACCATTCGTTTCACCGACATTCACAGCGTCAATGCCGACACCATTGCCGCCGTCTTGCCTGAGCTGCCTGCCGAGCCGGCCCTGAGCGACCTGTTGGCGCTGGACGATCGCGCACGCCGCCATGCGCAAGCGCTGATCCGGACGCGCGCGCGATGATCACGACCGGCCTGGCCTTCCTGCTCACTCTCGGCGTGTTGATCGTGATCCACGAGTGGGGTCACTACCAGGTCGCACGCTGGTGTGGCGTGAAGGTGCTGCGCTTCTCGGTCGGCTTTGGCCGCGTGGTCTGGCGCCGTCAGGCCACCCCTGACAGCACGGAGTTCGTGGTTTCGGCCCTGCCGCTTGGCGGTTACGTCAAGATGCTCGATGAGCGCGAGGACAACGTCGCGCCGGCTCAGCGCGATCAGGCCTTCAACCGCAAGTCGCTGTGGCAGCGCACTGCCATTGTGTCGGCGGGCCCGGCGGCCAACCTCTTGCTCGCGGTCTTGCTTTACGCCACGTCTCACTGGATCGGCGTCGATGAGCCCAAGGCGGTGCTCAGCGCACCCGTGGCCGGCACCCCGGCCGAGCGAGCGGGCATGCAGTCCGGCGACTGGGTGCGCGCCTGGTCGCGCGATGGCGCCCAGTGGCAGGATCTGCAGTCACTGACAGAATTGCGCTGGCAGGTGACGCAGGCGGTGTTGCAAGGCGAGGCGCTGAGTCTGATGCTGAGCAATGCCGCCGGGCAGGGCAGCCGCGAAGTGACGCTGGACCTTGGCCGCATTGACAGCCGCGAAGTCGACGCC
>JANNGJ010000164.1:0-1843 GCA_031403815.1 Burkholderiales bacterium
GGCCACGGCATTGATGCGCAGACCCTGCCCTGCATAGGTGGCCGCAGCGCTGCGCACCAGGGCTTCGACGCCACCCTTGGCCGCGGCGATGGCTTCGTGATTCGCCACCCCGATGCGCGCCACCACCGAACTGGCAAACACAGCGGCGCCGGGTCCGCCCTGCAGCGCTGCGATCCAGGCCTGCAGCATGAAGACCGCGCTGTCGAGATTGCCGCGCATCACCTCGCGGTAGGCGTCCGCGCGGGTGCGGTGCAGCGGCGCAATCAGCGTGCTGCCCACGCAGTGAGCCAGAAGCGTCGGCGCGGCGCCGAGTGCTTCCTGGCAGGCGGCGATGGCCAGCGCCGCGCCTTCGGGCGTGGTGGTGTCGGCGGCGATGCGCACGGCCGCCTCCACGTCGGCCAGGCGGTCGGCGTCGCGCCCCACCGCGGCGACGCGGCAGCCTTGGGCTTGCAGTTGGCGCGCCAAAGCGCGGCCGATACCGCCGCTGGCGCCAGTGATGAGGGCGATTGAAGTCATGCTGTGTGGTCCGAGGGTCGAGGGGGTGAGATCAACGCGACGCGCCGTCGTGAGATCTCGGTCGGTCCGGGGCGGCCGGCTCCAGGCGAAACGCCCAGCGTTGCAGCGTCGGCCGCCAGCGCAGAAAGAGGCGGTAGGTGCGCTCCATCGCCCAGGCTGCGCCTGGCAGACGGCCGACCCGTGCCAGCCAACGCCAACCGGGCAGCGCGGCCCACAGCGCGAGGAATGCCTGGGCGCCGCTGAGCAATTCACCGTCACGGTCGCTCACGTGAAAGCGCGCCATCAGCTGCTCGCGGGTGGTTCCCGGCGGCAGCGGCAACGCCGCGTCGCTGACATCGGCAAAACACACTGGCCCACCCGACTGCAGCGGCTGCAGGCCACGGTACACACCGATCTCACGCCGGCACAGCGGACACGCGCCGTCGTACAACACGGTCAGCGGCGGCGACTGTTTGGCGGGTTCCTTGACGGACGGATTCACAGGCTCGCTCACCATGCAGGCACCTCGTTGACGGCCAGCAGGTCGGCAGCCGAGTCCAGGCCACGTGAGGCGCGGGCCCACCATGACGAGAAGGAATCGCAGCGCCCATCCACAGGCGGAAACAGTGCGGGCGCGGCCTCGCACTCGGCCCAGCCTGCCAGCCAGGGTGCGAGGTGGGGCTCATCGATGCTGCGCACCCTGCGGGCGCCCTGCAACGCGGTCCGGATGGCAGCGGCGTCAGCGTGCCAACGCAACGCCGTGAGCTCGGCCATGCGGTTGCCGACGAAGCGCCAGCGCCGCTCGCTCCACGGCCAGGCGCGGTGAAAGTCGGCCACGAAAACGCCGATCACCAGCGTGTGAGCCGGCAAACCGGCCGGCAGTGCACCCAGGCTCCAGGGGTGCACCAGCCAGACGTCGCGGCCCGCAATGGCAGCGGCGTCGGGGGCCGTCAAACCGAGTGCTTTTGGCGGCTCTGCGCCCAGGAGTGGCTCGACCAGTGATGGGCTGCCGGGTGACGCGTCGTGTTCGCCTTGTAGCTGCGAGTCTGGCTGGCGCGCCATGCGGTCGAGCGTCTCGTAGGTCGTATCGATCACGCTGCCCGGGCTGTGCCACGGCGCCGGCGCGTAACGGGCCACGTTGTCGGCATTGAAGAGATAGGGCTTGCGGCTGCCGGTGCCGGCCACCCATTGCCAGCTGAGGTGATTACTGGCCAGATCGCCGTCGAGCAGGTGGCCGTAGAGCCAGTCGGCGCCGGCGCGCCAATGCACCTTGCGCACATGCACCATATAGCTGGCCAGCCACATGCGGGCGTGGTTGTGCAGCGTGCCGGTCGCGTAGAGCGCGCGC
>JANNGJ010000165.1:0-14498 GCA_031403815.1 Burkholderiales bacterium
ACATGTGTTTACTCAATCGGACACCAATGCTAATACGGCTGGCCAAAAAGAGGAGCGGAAAGCATACACTCACCTGCATTCGTGCTGATGGGAGCATCGCGCCGAAAAACTCCCGCCGCTCGCTGCGCTCTCTTTGGTCAAACAGTTTCGGCGAGTCAGTTTTGGATGCGCGCTGCGCGCGCCGACCTCAGGCCTGCGCTGCTCACCGCCCCACAGTGAGCCGCCGCCGCACACCGCCAGCCGCGAGAGCCACTGGGGGAGGTATTCGCCCGCACGCCACCACCGGCCCGCAAAGGCGCGCCTGGGCAGGCGCCAGCGCGCCCGGGCAGGCGCCAGCGCGCCTGTGTGGCGCTGAGGAGCAGAGGGCTTGCGGCCCGCGCGCGCAGCGCGCTTCGTGCTCTGACTCGTCGAAACTGTTTGACCAAAGAGAGCGCAGCGAGCGTCGGGAGTTTTTCGACGGGGCCGCAAGACCGAGCACCGCAAGGCAGTCGGTGTACCCACCGACCGTCACAGTGGCGCGCTGGCGCCTGCCCGGGCGCGCCTTTGCTGCGCAGAACGTAGACGGCGAACGTCAAACACGGGCTGCTGAATGCGCCCAGTCTCGGCAACGTGAATCAGATCTCTGCAAAAGGGCCGCAGCGTGCCGCAAGCAGCCGCCCGCCCCAACACAATTGAACGCAGCCCGGCATCAGGCTGCCTGCCGGCCGAGTTCGATCTTGGCGATGGCGCTGCGGTGGACTTCGTCCGGGCCGTCGGCAAAGCGCAAGGTGCGGGCTGCGGCATAGAAGTAGGCCAGTGGAAAGTCCTGGCACATGCCGGCGCCGCCGTGCACCTGCATGGCCCAGTCGATCACCTGGCAGGCCATGTTGGGCGCCACCACCTTGATCATGGCGATCTCGGCCTTGGCCGCTTTGTTGCCGGCCACGTCCATCATCCAGGCTGCCTTCAAGTTCAGCAGGCGCGCCTGCTCGATCTGGCAGCGGGCCTCGGCGATGCGCTCCTGGGTCACGCCTTGCGCGGCCACCGTCTTGCCGAAAGCGACGCGCGACGAGGCGCGCCGGCACATCAGTTCCAGCGCCCGCTCGGCCAGGCCGATCAGGCGCATGCAGTGGTGAATACGGCCGGGGCCGAGTCTGCCCTGGGCGATCTCGAAGCCGCGGCCCTCGCCGAGCAGCATGTTGCTGGCCGGCACGCGCACCTTGTCGAAGGCGACTTCCATGTGGCCGTGCGGCGCATCGTCATAGCCGAACACCGACAGCGGCCGCAGCACCTTGACCCCGGGCGTGTCCATCGGCACCAGGATCATCGACTGCTGCGAGTGGCGCGGCGCGTCGGGGTCGGTCTTGCCCATGAAGATCATGATCTTGCAGCGTGGGTCACCGGCCCCGCTGGTCCACCACTTGCGGCCGTCGATGACGTAGTCGTCGCCGTCGCGCGCGATGCGGGCTTCGATGTTGGTGGCGTCACTCGAGGCGACGGCCGGCTCCGTCATTGCGAATGCACTGCGGATCTCGCCGGCCAACAGCGGCTCGAGCCAGCGCCGCTGGTGCTCGGGGCTACCATAGCGCACCAGCACTTCCATGTTGCCGGTATCCGGTGCAGAGCAGTTGAAGACTTCACTGGCCCAGGGCACGCGGCCCATGATCTCGGCCAGCGGCGCGTACTCCTGATTGCTCAGGCCGGCGCCGCGCTGGCTGTCGGGCAGGAACAGGTTCCACAGGCCGGCGGCGCGGGCCTTGGGCTTGAGGGCCTCGATCACCTGCAGCGGCGTCCAGCGCTTACCGGCCTGGGTGTTGGCTTCGAGTTCCTGCCAGTAGGCCGGCTCGGCCGGATAGACATGCTCGGCCATGAAGGCCGCGACGCGCGCTTGAAGGGCCTGGGTGCGTTCTGAGAAAGCAAAGTCCATGGGGTGTGCTCGTGGTCAGAGGGAAGGGGCAGATTGGCAGGCGAAGCGCCAGCCGAGTTCGGCCAGGGGCCGCGCGCCGGCGGCCGCCTGGCGTGCTTGGGGGCTCGACGCCGTGCCGTCTTCGACCCGCTTGGCGATGCCTTGCAGGATGGCGGCGATCCGGAACAGGTTGTAGGCGAGGTAGAAATTCCAGTCGGCCGCCAGCGCCTCGGCCGACGCGACCCCGGTGCGCTCGCAGTAGGCCTTGACGTAGTCGGCTTCGAGCGGAATGCCCAGGGCGGCATGGTCAAGGCCACCGATGCCACGAAAGGCACCTGGCGGGATGTGCCAGGACATGCAGTGGTAAGCGAAGTCGGCCAGTGGGTGGCCGAGCGTGGACAGCTCCCAATCCAGTACCGCCAGCACGCGCGGCTCGGTCGGGTGGAAGACCAGGTTGTCGAGCCGGTAGTCGCCATGCACGACGGCCACCCGGGTGTTGTCGCGGGCGCTGATTGGCAGGTGCGCTGGCAGCCAGGCCATGAGGCGATCCATCGCGTCGATCGGCAGGGTGACGGAGGCCGTGTATTGCTTGCCCCAGCGGGCGATCTGGCGCTCGAAATAGTTGCCCGCTTTGCCGAAGTCGCCCAGGCCAGCGGCTGAAACGTCGACCGTGTGCAGGGCGGCGATAACGCGGTTCATCTCGTCGTAGATGGCGCCGCGCTCTGCGCGCTCCATGCCGGGCAGCGACTGGTCCCACAGCACGCGGCCCTCGACCATCGACATGATGTAGAACGCGCGGCCGATCACGCCTTCGTCCTGGCACAGCGCCAGCATGGCGGGTACGGGCACACCTTGGTCGGCCAGTGCGGCCATCACGCGGTACTCACGCTCGACCGCGTGGGCCGAGGGCAGCAACTTGGCGGCCGGGCCCGGTTTGCTGCGCATGACGTAGTTGGCCCCCGGGGTGAGCAACTTGAAGGTCGGGTTGCTTTGGCCTCCCTTGAACTGCTCGACTGTCAGCGGGCCGGCAAAGCCGGGTAACTCGGCCTGCAGCCAGTTTTGCAGGCGAGCGGTGTCGAAAGCTTGGGCTGCGGCGACGGGCCGGGTACCGGTGAAGTTGTCCATGCGCAAGACTTCAGGCAAAACGGCCGGGCTCACGCGCGGCGGTAAATGGCAGGGCAGTGGGCAGGGGAATGGACATCGCAGTTCTTATGTGGCAACGGGTCGGGCACGCCGACAACGGCCCAAGGCGTGACGATTGTTGCACCCCGACGTGCGGTGCTGTCAGAGCGCGCAGAGCGGCCATGCTAGAGTCGTCTCACTCACAAAAAGACACGATCTCCCCAGCGGCATGCACCTCGGTTGGCTCCAACTTTTCGTCGCGATCGCAGCCTTCGGGTTGAGCGGCTCAGCCGCTGCACTCGGGTTCGGCCCCATTCGCTCCACGGTGGTGCTCGGCCAGCCGCTCAATTTGGCGGTGCCGGTCAACTTGGCAGAGGGCGAGTCACTGACAAGTGAGTGCGCCAGCGCCGAAGTGGTTGCCGGCGATGTCAAGCTGCAACCCGGCATGGTGCGGGTGCGCGTGACCCAGGGTCGCGACGCCTCGGAGAGCGTGCTGCGCATCACCACTTCCAGCGTGGTCGAGGAACCCGTCGTGACCGTGACGGTCAGCGCCGGCTGCCCGGCCAGGCTCAGTCGCACACTGGTCTTGTTGGCCGACCCGCCGCTCGTCTCGACCGCCACCACGGTGCTTGAGACACCCGCGCTGCCCAGTGTGACGGCACCGCCGGCAGTGCAGTCGGCCACGCCACCAACGTCCAACACCACTGCCACGCCCAGCCGCGCCACGCGCCCTGCGCCACCGCCCCGTGCGACGCGCGCCGCTGCGCGCCCTGCGCCCGCGCGGGCTGCGATTGCGGGTGCTGCCGCTGCAGCCTCTGCCGTGTCGGGCCGCCCGGCGATGGCAGCGCCCACGAAGGCCGCGGCGCGGGTCGAGCCCAAGTCACGGCTGCAGCTCGATGGCGGCCAGGTCAGTCTGAACCAGGCCGCGGTGCTGGCGGCGCAAGCGCAAGCCTCGGCGGCGCAGGCAACCGCTGCGGCTGCCGAGACAGCCGCCTCGGCAGCCGGTGAGCGCATGCGCGCAATGGAGGCAGAGATGGCCCGGGTGCGCAGCGAAGCCAAAGCGCAGACCGATGCGCTGCTGCAACTGCGTCAGCAACTGGCGCTTGACCGTGCCCAGCGTGACCAACCCTCTGCCTGGCTGATGGGACTGTTGGGTGTTGCGGCCCTGCTGGCGGCCGTGGCCGGCTGGCTTGGCTGGCGCCTGCGCCAGCAATCGCGCGTCGTACGCGCGGATGGTGACTGGTGGGAGCGGGGCCCGTCTGCGGCGTCGGCCAGTTCGGCCCCGTCCCAGGCGGCCGACTTTCAGCCGTCGCAACTGGCTGCGTCGCAACGCATGCCTTCAGCGCCTGCGCCCTGGTCTGACAGCACGGACTCGCGCAACCACGAGGTCGACGTGCTGATCTCGCCTCAAACCGTGCCGGCCCCGACCGCCGTCACGATTCCGTCTTTGCCGCCGCTGGCGCCGACGGCGCAAGAAGACGAGGCCAGCCGCGCGATGAGCGTGGACGAGCAGATCGACCTGGAGCAGCAGGCCGACTTCTTCATCGCCCTGGGCCACGACGACGCAGCCATCGACCTGCTGATGGCCCACATGCGCAGCACAGGTGGCGGCAGCCCGCTGCCTTTCCTCAAGCTGCTCGAGATTCACCGCCGTCGTGACCAGCGCGAAGCCTATGAGCGCACGCGCGTTCGCTTCAATCAACGTTTCAACAGTGTGGCACCCGATTGGCAGGCCGATCCGAAGCTGGGTCGCACACTCGAAGACTACCCGCTGGCGATGGGGCGCGTGCAGCGCGGCTGGCCTTCGCCGCTGGACGCCATGGCCGAGATCGAGGCGCTGTTGTTCCGTCGTGGCGAAGAGGCGGAGTTGTTCGACTTGCCGGCTTATCAGGAAGTCTTGTTCCTGTACCAGATGGCACGTGACCTGCACCAGACGGAAGACGCCGGCACCGCCGACGTCGATGTCTTGTTGCCGATCGGCGGTCGGTCAGCCCCCCTGGCGGTGGCCGAGGGCACCATCGTGTTGCGTCCCGAGTTCAACGATGGCGAACCCGTGTCGCTGGACCTGGACCTGACCACCGACCACAGCGCCACCTCGGCCGTGGCGACGCCCGTTCCTGGGCCCAATCTCACGCTCGAGCAGATCGACGATCCGAGCCCGCCCGAGCCCGAAGACTTCTGGGGCAGCAACCCCGACGCGCGGCCGACGCGCTAGCGCTAGCGCTGGGGCGGCGCGCGCCTAGACCCGCGCCAGACGGTCCAGGGCCAGGCGCAGGGTGTCGTCGCGTTTGGCGAAGCACAGCCTGACGATGCGCTGCTCGTAGCCCGCGTCGTAGAACACCGACAACGGGATCGCCGCAACACCGACGTCGCGGGTCAGCCAACGGCAAAACGCCACTTCATCGACATCGCTGACTGCGCTGTAGTCGACGCACTGGAAGTAGGTGCCCTCGCTGGGCAGTGCGCGTAGGCGCGTGGCGGCCAAGCCGGTCCTGAACAGATCGCGCTTGGCCTGGTAGAAGGCGCTCAGGCCCAGGTAGGGTTCGGGTTCAGCGAGGTAGCGCGCCAGTGCGTACTGCATCGGCGTGTTGACGGTGAAGACGTTGAACTGGTGCACCTTGCGGAATTCGGCCATCAGGGCTGCGGGCGCCGCCACCGTGCCGATCTTCCAGCCGGTGACATGGAAAGTCTTGCCAAAGCTCGACACCACGAAGGCCCGCGCGGCCAGTTCAGGGTGGGCCGACGCGCTGGCATGGCGCTCGCCGTCGAAGACCATGTGCTCGTAGACCTCGTCGCTGATCAGCAGCACATCGGTCGGCCGCAACAGTTCGGCCAGGCGGTCCAGGTCGGCGGTGCGCCAAACCGTGCCACTTGGGTTGTGCGGGCTGTTGACGATGATGGCGCGCGTGCGCGGCGACAGGGCTTGCTCGATGGCCGCGAAATCGGGCCTGAAGCTGCCCGGCGTGAGGGCGACGCGCACGACCTTGCCGCCGGCCAGCTCGATGTTCGGGCCATAGCTGTCGTAGCAAGGCTCCAGCACGATGACTTCGTCGTCCGGGTGCACGCAAGCCAGGATCGCCGTCAGGATGGCCTGGGTGGCGCCGGCCGTGACGGTGATCTCGCTGGCCGGGTCATAGCGGCGGCCGTAGCAGGCCTCGATCTTTGCTGCCGCGGCGTCGCGCAGCGCCAGTACGCCGGCCATCGGCGGGTATTGGTTGTGCCCCGCACGCATTGCGGCGTTGACCGCATCGAGGAGCGCCGGGTCGCACTCGAAATCCGGAAAGCCCTGGCCAAGATTGACCGCGCCGTGCTCCTGGGCCAGGGCGGACATCACGGTGAAGATGGTTGTACCAACCTTGGGCAACCGGCTGGGAAAGGAAGGTGTGCGCATTGCAATGGTCTTGGGTCAGAGAGGGTTGCCAAACAGGCGCCGCGGATCGGGCTCTGCCGGTCCGCTGGCGACGCCCCAAGGGCCGCGAGGTGGCCCGTTCCGGCCCACAGGGGCAGCGGCGCAGCCGCTACGGGGGTGGGTTCATAACGCTGGATCACTGGGCTCGCCAGCCGCATCACCCGCCATGGCGCGCAGGATGAGAGGGCGGGTCAGGCGGTCGGAGAGCAATTCGGCAAAGGTGTAGACGAAGTTGCGCAGGTAGGCGCCGCGCTTGAACGCCACGCGCGAGACATTCTGGCCGAACAGGTGGCCGAGAGGGCGCACCACCAAGTCGCCGCCCACGGGTTCGTCGCGCACTGCCATCTCGGCCACGATGCCCACGCCAAGACCGAGGCGGACATAGGTCTTGATGACATCGGAGTCGATGGCTTCGAGCACCACGTCGGTTGTCAGGCGCGCGCGGGCGAAGGCGGCGTCGATGCGCGCCCGGCCGGTGAACGACGGGTGGTAGCTGACCAAGGGTTCGGCGGCGAGTTGTTCGAGCGTCGGTCGCTCTACTGCAGCCAGCGCATGCGCGGCCGGCACCACCATCATGTGCTGCCACGCGTAGCACGGCAGGGTCACCAGTTCATCGAAGTTGGCCAGCGATTCGGTGGCCAGGCCGATGTCGGCGCTTTCGTCGAGCAGCATCTGAGCCACTTGCTCGGGCGTACCCTGGTGCAAGCTGACGTTGACCTTGGGAAAGCGCCGCCGCAGCAGGGCCACGGGTTCGGGCAGGACGTAGCGCGCCTGGGTGTGGGTGGTGGCGATCGACAGGCGGCCGGCATCATGCTTGCTGAACTCGTCGCCGATGCGCTTGAGGTTGCCGACTTCGCGCAAGATGATCTCGACCGATTTGAGCACTTGCTCGCCCGGCTCGGTGATGCGGCGCAGGCGCTTGCCATGGCGGGCAAAAATGTCGATACCCAATTCCTCCTCGAGTTCGAGGATGGCCTTGCTGACGCCGGGCTGCGAGGTGTGCAGGGCCTTGGCGGTCTCGGTCAGGTTGAGGCCGCGGCGCACGGCTTCCTGGACAAAGCGGAACTGGTGCAGGTTCATGCGGCCTCGCGCAGGGCCAAAGCAATCTCGGCCATCGCCGTCACCAGGCTCGGCGCCTCGCCGACGGCCGGGTGGAGCGTAAAGGTGACGTGGCCGTGGCTGGCGCGCAGTTCATCCATCAGGGGCGGAAGGTCCTTGCGCACATGCCCCCCAGCGCCCAGGAACAGGGGCAGGACATCGACTTGCTCGCAGCCCGCAGCGGCCAGTTCAGCGGCGGCGGTTCGGATGTCAGGCGCCATGAACTCGAGGAAGGCCAGGCGCACGGGCTGCGCCGGCCGCTGCATGCGTACGGCTGCGGCCACCGCCTCGAAGGGCAGGGCCCAGCGTGCATCACGGGCGCCATGGGCGAACAACAACAAACCGGTTTTCATCACAGCCTCCAGCCCTCTAGCGATAACGAACCAACCAGGCGAAGGCCGCCAGGGACAACATCAGGTACAGCGTGCTGGGCGCCGCAGCCACCAGCCAGGGGGTCCAGTCGCGCAACACGCCGAGGTGCCCGGCCACATTGTTCAGCAGGACAAAGCTGATGCCGAGCAGGATGCCGCCGAAGACCTTGTAGCTGACGCCGCCCGCGCGCGCCTGCAGGTAGGCAAAGGGGAGCGCCAGGGCCACCATCACCAGGCAGGCCAGCGGGTAGAGGGCCTTCTTCCAGAATTGGATGGCGTGGCGACTGGCGGCCTGCTCCTGGCTCGAAAGGTGCTGGCTGTAGCGCCACAGCTCGACCGTCGACATGGTGGACACCGGCAAGACCGCGGCGGCAACGACGCCCGCGTCGAGCGCGCTGGGCCAGTTCAAGAGGGCGCTGCGTTGACTGCCCACGCGCAAGCCGTCGTCCGGCCCGCGCTGGGTTGGCCAGGTCGTGACTTCAGCGTCCTGCAGCTGCCATTGGCCGTTGCCGATGCGGGCCTGGCGCGCTGACACGCGGGTGACGAGGCGGCTGTCGGCGTCGAACTCGAAAATCCGTACGCCCTCAAGGGAGCCATCGGGTGTGGTGCGCAGGACGTTGACCGACACGCTGCGCACGCTGCCGTCGGCCGCGGTGCGCCGGTCCTTGAGCCAGGCGCCGGTGCTGCCCAGGGCGCGGCCGCCCGAAAAGCGAGCCTTCAACTCGACGGCGGCGCGTTCGCTCAGCGGTGCCACGAAGTCGCCGACGGTAAACGTGACGACAGCGAACATCGCCCCCAGGGCCGTGAGCAGGGCCAGGGCGCGGCCGGGCCCCAGGCCCCCGGTGCGCAGGATGGTGTACTCCGAGGCTTGGGCCATGCGTGCCAGCGAGAAGATCGTGCCGATCAGCACCGCGATCGGGAACAACTCGTAGAAGTGGCCCGGCAGCTCCAGCACGCCCGCGAGCAGGGCATGGCCGATGCTGTAGCCGTTCTTGCCGACCTCCGCCAACTCGTCGACGAAGTCGATGAAAAAGAACAATGAGAGGAAGGCCAAGGCGACGAAGAACACCGCCGAGGCGATGTCGCGGTACAGCAGGCGGCGAACCGTTTTCATGTTGCAGCGGCCACACGCCGCGGCCGCAAGCGCAGCACCGAGGCGTGATCGCGCCACCAGAGCAGCGCCATGGCCAGCAGGAAGGCGCCGCCGTGCAGGCCGACCAAGGCCGTGCCCATGGTGAAGCGACCGCTGCTGACCCAGGCCTGGCTCAGATTGATGAAGTTGTAATAGACGACGAAGCCGAGCAGCGCGAGCAGCAGGTTCCAGTTGCTGGCGCGGCGCGGGTTGGTGGCCGCCAGCCCGATGCCAAGCAAGAGCAGGTTGGCCGCGCCGCACAACAAGCCAAGGCGCCAGACCAGCTCGCCTTGATTGCGCAATGTGGGTGTGCGCAACAGATCAATGCTGCGCATCGCACGGGCAGGGCGCTCGTCGGCGCGGCGCACGGCGCGTTCGCCAGCCAGAACGCGGTAACTCTCGAAGCTCGAGAGCAGCTTGTCGCCGCTGGCATTGTCGGCTTCGTTGCGCTGGCCGCGCTCAAGCACCAGCCAGCGCTCGCCGTCAATCGACTCAAGGCGCCCGCTGCGCGCCGACGTGACGGACTCGCGGCTACCGTTGTTGGCCAGGATGAAGACATTGCGCGCGTTGGCCGCGTCGGGGCTGTCGCGCTCGATGAAGAACACGCGCTTGCCATCGCGCGACGTCTGGAACACGCCAGGGGCGACGCGCGACAAGTCTGAGCGCTGTTGGTAGCGCGTGCGCAGGTCGGTGCTTTGCTGGTTGCCCCAGGGCCAGACGAACAGCACCAGCAGGGCCACGACCAGCAGCACGGGCCAGCCCATGCGCAGCACCGGGCGCACGAAGCGCGTCAGCGCAATGCCGCTGGCGAACCAGATCGCCATCTCGCTGTCGCGGTACATGCGGCCGAGGGTGGCCACCACGGCGATGAAGAGCGACAAGGCCAACATGGTCGGCAGATGTCCGAGCGCGGTGAAGCCAAGCAGCAGGACCACGTCTTGCGGCGCTACGACGCCGCCCGCCGCTTGTCCGAGCGTGCGAATCAACATCATCGTCAGGACGATGGTCAGGATGACGATGAGCGTGCCGCCGAAGGTGCGGGCCAACTCCCGGCGTAGCGTTGTATCGAATAACATCGGCCGACCCAAGAACCTCTGCTCATTATGGACTTCAACACTCAGGTTTCACCCGCTGGCGGCCTGGCCAACCAGATCGCTGACGCCTTGCTCGTGGTGGTCGTCGGCGCCGGCGTGCCAGCGGCACTCGACAAGTCGCTCGCGGCCTTGCTTGCCGACGCTGTCAAGCATGGCGACTTCGAGTTCAAGGCTGGCCGCAGTCTGTATCTGCACCGACCGAGTGGTGTCAAAGTCGCGCGCCTGAGCTTCGTGGTGGCGGCCGATGGCTCGGCCAAGGCCTTCAAGGCTGCGGTGGTCGTGGCGCTCGGTCCCCTCAAGGGGCTCGGCGTGGCGAACCTGGCGGTGGCCAGTGCCGGCGGCGAGGCGCTGACCGCAGCGCACGCCGAGGCCCTGGTGGGCGCGGTCGGCGATGTCACCTACCTCTACCGCCACACCAAACCGAGTGCGCCGACGGCGCCCAAGCTGGCCAGCGTCACCTTGGTGGCTGGCAGGGCCCAGCTGGCTGCCTTGGGCCGTGGCCTGAAACAGGGGCAAGCCGTGGTGGCGGGTGTGACGCTGGCGCGTGAGTTCGCCAACCGTCCCGGCAACCACGCCACGCCAAGCTATCTGGCCAGTGAAGCCAAGAAGTTGGGCAAGCAGTACGGCTTCAAGGTGGAGGTGTTCGACCGCAAGCAGATCGCCAAGATCGGCATGGGCTCATTCCTGGCAGTGGCTCAGGGCTCCGACGAACCGCCACGCTTCATCGTCATTCACTACAACGGCGCGGCCAAGGCGCAGGCGCCGATCGTGCTGGTCGGCAAAGGCATCACCTTCGACAGCGGCGGCATCTCTCTGAAGCCCGGTGCCGAGATGGACGAGATGAAGTACGACATGGGCGGTGCTGCCAGCGTGCTCGGGACCATGCGCGCCATTGGCGAGTTGCAGCCCAAGGTCAACGTCGTGGCCCTGATTCCGAGCTGCGAGAACATGCCCAGTGGCAACGCGGTCAAGCCCGGCGATGTGGTCAAGAGCTTGTCGGGCCAGACCATCGAGATCCTCAACACCGACGCCGAAGGCCGCCTGATCCTGTGCGACGCACTGACCTATGCCGAGCGCTTCAAGCCCGCCGCCGTGGTTGACATCGCCACCCTGACAGGCGCCTGTGTGATTGCCCTCGGCCACCACAACTCTGCCTTGTTCTCGAGCGACGACGGTCTGGCTGCTGAATTGCTGGCGGCCAGCCGTAGCGCCCTCGATCCTGCCTGGCGCATGCCGCTGGATGAGGAGTACGACGAAGGCCTGAAGAGCCACTACGCCGACATGGCCAACATTGCAGGCCGCGCGGGCGGCGCCATCACGGCTGCCAAGTTCCTGCAACGCTACACCGCCAAGTACCCGTGGGCCCATCTGGACATCGCGGGCACGGCCTGGAAGAGTGGCGCGGCCAAGGGCGCCACCGGCCGCCCGGTGCCCTTGCTGACCCACTTTGTGCTGGGCCGGGCTTCAGCCTGACTTGGCTGCCGACGCAGCATGAAGGTGGAGTTCCACTCCGGCGTTGCCGACAAGTTGGGCTCGGCCTGCCGGTTTTTGCGCAAGGCGCAGGCAGCGGGCGCCGACGTGGTGGTGTGCGGTGACCGCGCCATGCTGGACCGCCTCGACCTCGCGCTCTGGACTTTCGACCCGCTGGCCTTTGTTGCCCATGCGCGCCTCAGGGGCAATGAAACCGCGCCAGAGCGTGCCCCTGCGCAAGCGTGGCTGGCCGACAACAGCCGCAACGTCGCCAGTCGCGAGGTTCTGCTCAACCTCGGACCCGACTTGGTCGAGGGCTGGCAGGACTTCGCGCGGGTGGTCGAGATCGTCTCAGCCGAACCGGCCGATGCCGATGCGGGGCGTGGGCGCTGGCGCCACTACAGCAGTTGCCCCGGTTTGGAACTGATCCACCAACCCCGGGCCTCAGGCACATGACCTCGCCACGCGGTGCCTTGCCGACCCTCACGGAGGTCATCGACATCGAGGCCGGTGCACTGGCGTCCGACTTCGGCCCCGCCGTGCGCCCCACCGAGGCGCTGCCTCTGGAGGAACGCACGCTCCTGGCCGCAGATCCGGGCGTTGCCTTGACCACGCAAGTGCTCGAGACCCTTCGACCCCGCATCGATGCGTTGCTAGAGGCCCGCTTGCAGGCCGCGATTGCGCCGCAACTGGCCCGCCTCACGGATGAGATCGTGCAAAGCCTGCGTGGCGAACTGGCCGCGGCGATGCGCTCGCTGGTGGCTCAGGCGGTTGAAGACCTGTTGGCGCGTCGGCGCAAACCCTGAGTGCGCCGCGTCATCGGCGGCCCTCCGCGTGGCGTTGACCCTCTGCGGCAGCGCGCCGGTCTCGGCGAGCACCGCAGGCCGGCATCTGATCCGCAGTTACCCGATGCGGTTTCAGTACGCTTTTTAGAGTATCGTCACGGGCGCTGAGAAATCCTCTCGAGTAGTTCCCCAACATCCCTAACAGGAGATTCCTTTCATGCAAATCAAGATGCTCCCGATCGTTGCTGCTGCTGTGGCGTTTGTCGCCGGCTCGGCCTACGCACAAGACATGGTGGTCAAGATCGGCCACGTCGGCCCCACCAGCGGCGCCATCGCCCACCTGGGCAAGGACAACGAAAACGGCGCCCGCATGGCCATCGAAGACCTGAACGCCAAGGGCGTGATGATCGGCGGCAAGAAGGCCAAGTTCGAACTGCTGGCTGAAGACGATGCCGGCGACCCGAAGCAAGGCACCGCTGCGGCGCAGAAGCTGGTCGATGCCAAGGTCAACGGCGTCATTGGCCACCTGAATTCGGGCACCTCGATCCCGGCCTCGAAGATTTACAGCGACGCTGGCATTCCGCAGATCAGCCCGTCAGCCACCAACCCCAAGTTCACCCGTAACGGCTACAAGACGACCTTCCGCGTCGTGGCCGATGACGTGCACCTGGGCGGCACGCTGGGCCGCTACTCCGTCAAGCAGCTCAAGGGCAAGAGCATTGCCGTCATCGACGACCGCACCGCTTATGGCCAGGGCGTGGCCGACGAGTTCGAGAAGGGCGTCAAGGGCGCGGGCGGCAAGACCGTTGCACGCGAATTCACCAATGACAAGGCCACGGACTTCTCCGCCATCCTGACCTCCATCAAGGCCAAGAAGCCCGACGTGATCTTCTTCGGCGGCATGGACGCGGTGGCGGGCCCGATGATGCGCCAGATGAAGCAACTGGGCATCAAGGCGAAGTTCGTCGGCGGCGACGGCATCTGCTCGAGCGAGCTGCCCAAGCTGGCTGCTGGCACGATGGACGACGGCCAGGTGGTTTGCGCTGAGGCCGGTGGTGTCGAAGGCACGGCCAAGAAGTCGATGGACGACTTCTACGCTGCCTACAAGAAGAAATACAACGACGACGTCAAGGTCTATGCGCCCTACGTCTATGACGCCACGATGGTGATGGTGGCCGCGATGGTCAAGGCCGGCTCGGCCGAGCCGGCCAAGTACCTGCCAGTGCTGGCCGCCACCGACGGCTACAAGGGCGTCACGGGTACGATTGGTTTCGACAGCAAGGGCGACATCAAGAACGGCGCCCTGACGCTTTACACCTACAAGGCTGGCAAGCGCGAACAGATCGCCGTGGTGCGCTGATCGTCAAGGTCTCGTCACAGCAACGAAACGCCCGCGAAAGCGGGCGTTTTTCATGGTCGACCGGTTACAGCGCGCCCGAATCGCCAAATCGACACACCCAGTCGCGTGCCCGCAGTCGGGGCTATGGGCAGGGCTCGAAGAACGCAATCATTCGCTTGCCACTTCTTCGGGAGCCTTCCATGTCGACCACTGATCTCACTGCCCTTGCCGTCACTGACGGCGCCTCGTTGATCCTTACCAACGACGCCTCACCACCTGTTCAGATCCCGCCGGGTCATGTCGGGCCGGTAGTCCTGCCGGGTACGGGCCGCATGGTCTGGTGGACTGGCCGTGTGGCCATTGGCCTGCGCCATCAAGCTACACGCAACTTCGGCCCGATGTCGCAATCGGCGCTGTGGGTTCAGAGCTTGATGCTGAAGCGGCCGGGCGGCAACTTGGCCGGTGTGTGACAGCGCGCCGTTGAGGCGCCGGGCGGCGGAGGGAGCGGGATTCGAACCCGCGGGGGGCTATTAACCCCCACACGCTTTCCAGGCGTGCGACTTAAACCACTCATCCATCCCTCCGGGGACAGGGCGGCGAGTTTAGCTGACGGGGCTCAGGGCATGGGCTCGCAGCAGCTCGAGCGGCACAAACTCCAACGCGCGCTCGTGTGTGCACTCAAGCACCACGGGCGGCGCGTTGCCAGCCTGCACCGCCTCGCGCCAGCGCAGGGCGCAGACGCACCAGCGATCGCCCGGTTGCAAGCCGCGGAAGCGGTGCTCAGGGCGCGCGG
>JANNGJ010000166.1:0-2206 GCA_031403815.1 Burkholderiales bacterium
CCAGAACACGGCGGGGTCGAGCTGCGGCAGCAACTCCTTGAGCGACAGCCGGATCAGGTGCTCGCGTTCGGCCGTGACCACACGCACATATTTGTCGGCCGCCTCGAAGTACAGCACCTCGCCGATCGGTACCAGGTGCACGACGGCACCGACTTGGGCTTGGATCACTTCGAGCCGCGCTGCGGCTGCGGCCGGCGCCGTGCCGCCGAGCAAGGCGCGCAGCTGGTCGACACTGCGTTGCAGGGTCGCGCCCGGCAGTGCGCGCTCGGCCAGGCGGGACTGCAGTCGCCCTACGCAGGCGGCCAGGCGCTCACGCGCGACGGGCTTGATGACGTAGTCCACTGCGTGGGCCTCGAAGGCCTGTAGTGCGTATTGGTCGTAGGCCGTGACGAAGACGATCAACGGGAAGGTCGCGCCGTCCGCGGGCCAGTCTTCGGCCAGGACCTGTGCTGCTTCCAGGCCTGTCATTGCGGGCATGCGAATGTCGAAGAAGCAGACATCTGGTGCCAGGGCCAGCGCGCTATTCACGGCTGAGGCGCCGTCGCCGACGCTGGCGGCAATCTGCAGTTGCGGCCACAGCGCCTGCAAGTCAGCCTGGAGGCTGGCGGCCAGCAAAGGTTCGTCTTCGGCGATCAGGGCAGTCGTCATGGTGTGGTCGGCAGGGGCAGGGTGATGCTTGCCAGCGTGCCGCCACCGGCAGCCGGCGCCAGCATCAGGGTGGCGGCGGGACCATACAGCGCCGACAGGCGCGCGCGCACCTGCTCAAGGCCGAACTGGGTTCCGCTGCTGGCGGCGCTGCCGGCCAAGCCGACACCGTTGTCGCGCACCGTCAGAACCAGGGCACTGCCCTCGCGGGCGGCGGTGACCTCGATGCGCCCACCGGCTACCTGCGGCTCCAGCCCATGCTTGATGCTGTTCTCGACCAAGGGTTGCAGCAGCAGCGGCGGCACCGGCAGGTTGCGCAAGCCTTCGGGCAAGGTCAGGGACACGGTCAGCCGCGGGCCCAAGCGCACGGCCATCAAGGCCAGGTAGTCGTCGAGCCGCGCGAACTCGTCGGCCAGGGCGTGGCTGCCGGTGCGCGAGGCCTGCAGCGTGGCGCGCAGGAACGCGATCAGGCGGTCGAGCATGGCCTGCGCGCGCGCGGCGTCCAGGCCGATCAGCACGCGCAGGTTGGCCAGGGTGTTGAACAGCATGTGCGGCTCGAGCTGAGATTCGAGCAGCTTCAACTGGTTCTCGGCAGCGGCGCGTTGCGCGGCCTGCGCCTTGGCCTCGCTGGCGGCCATTCGCTCGCGCGACCAGGACCAATAGATCGTCGTCACGGCGGCGACCACGCTGACGGCCAGGATGATGAACAGCCCACGCGGGCGGTCCAGGCCCGGGCTGCGCACGGTCATGCCCAAAATCCAGCTGGCCAGTGGATGGCCGATCTGGACGCCGCCCCAGGTGCCGCCAAGGATGATCGGCAAGGTCCAGTGCCAACCCGGCCAACCACCGCGCAAGGCCGCGTCGTCTGGCCGGCGCTTGCGCAGCCAGCGTGCGACCAAGCGGCGTCCCCCGTCGATCAGTGCTTGGCAACTGAGGCCGATGCACAGCGAAAACACCAGCATCGGCCCGAACCGATTGTCGAAGGCAAAGCTGAAGAACACCGCCACTGCGCCGCACACCATGACACCCGAGGACAGGTAGCGCAGCACAGCGACCGCGCGTCCGGTCAGACGCGTTGCATCAGCGGCAGGCGGTTTGATGGGCAGGAAGTCGGGCATGGGGGTCGTGGGCGCCGGGTGGGAGCACAAGCGTGCCGAAGCCCGCGTCGGACGGCAAGGCTTGCGCGAGCAACGGTCGCATGACGGCGCCAAAGGCAGCCGAGGTGGCGCGAAATGCAGGCTCGCGCGTCACGCCGCGGCCAAACCCGCTCGGATGGCTTCAATGCGCGCCCGGTTGACGCCGAAATCCTTGCCCCCCACGCGCGCTGCCGAACGCACCTGGACGACGCCGGCGGCCGGGTCGAACCAGAACTCGACGTCGTCGACGAAGTGCAGCCACTTCGACGTGAACTGGGCGTAGAGGTAGTCGGGGCCGCGCTCGACGATGCGGGCGCCCGGCGTGGCTTCGACGACAAGCGCCAGGCGCGCGATCGTGGCCGGGCCGTCGCCCGCCAGGGCCAGCGGCGCGATGTTCGCCTGCTCGCGCTCGCGACTGTCGGGCC
>JANNGJ010000167.1:0-3633 GCA_031403815.1 Burkholderiales bacterium
AAGGCCTCGAATGCGGTCTTGAGTCTCGCCAGAAACCTGTCTGCCACCGACTCCATGACGATGAAGCGCTTGGCCGCACAGCAGGTCTGGCCGGCGTTGTACATGCGGCCCCACACGGCCCAGGGCAGCGTCTTGTCCAGGTCTGCGTCGTCGAGCACGATGAAGGCGTCGCTGCCACCGAGCTCCATCACCGTCTTCTTCATGTTCTGGCCGGCGCGGGCTGCCACCAAACGTCCGGCGGCCACGCTACCTGTCAATGCCACGCCCTTGATGCGCGGATCGTCGATGACGCGGTCGGACTGTTCGTAGGAGATGAGTAGATTGGTGTACGCACCGACCGGCGCGCCCGCGTCGAGCAGCAACTTCTCGAACGCGATGGCACATTGCGGCACGCAACCGGCATGCTTGACGACCAGCACATTGCCCGCCATCAACTGCGCACCAGCGACGCGGGCCAGTTGGTAGTACGGAAAATTCCAGGGCTCGACGCAGAACAGCACGCCCAGCGGTGAGCTTTCCATGTGGGCTTCACCCAGCTTGGGGTTCAGCTTGGCGGGCGCCAGGAAGCTTTCGGCGTGCTGGGCGTAATAGGCCAGGATGTCGCCGCTGTACTTGACTTCGCCGCGTGCCTCGTTGATGCGCTTGCCCATCTCCAGTGTTTCGAGTTTGGCGAAGTCGTCCACATGCGCGTGCAACAGCGCAGCGGCTTTGTTCAGGACGACGGCACGCTCGGCGTAGCGCTTGTGCTTCCAGCTCTGGTAACAGTCCTGCGCGGCCGCGAGGGCCTTCTCGAGCTGCGCGGGACTCAAGTGCTCGAAGCTCTTGAGCAACTTGCCGTCATTGGGGTTGATGCTTTGGTAGGCCATTGGGACTCCTTGTCAGTGGCTGAGTTCGCGACGGTGCGGCCGACGCTGCGACTCGTCTGTTGCTTGCCGCACGCACCGCCTTCGATGGGTGCCTGGCTGCTATAGCGGCGCCGCCCAGTCCATCAGGGCCTTGCCGCCAGCGGCCGACACCGCGCTCACGCAGGTGCCCCAGGCCATGTCCATCAGCGACAGGCCGACGGGCCACTGCTTGAGCGTCGCCAGATTCGTGAGGTCATAGGTGGCGTAAGCAAAGAAGCCGAACAGCGCCGCCATGCCCACGGTCTTTCCCCAACCCGGCGCGGGCCCAGCCGGTGCCACCGTGAAGACCACCAGCCCGAGCGCGAACAGCGCGTAGAACAGTACCGCCACCGGCACATTCGGTTTGTCGGCCATCAGGTGACCGATGCCTTGCTGGTACAGCGGCTTGGCGATGACGCCCAGCCACAGCAGGTCCAGGCCGACCATCACGATCAGGGTGCCGGCGTAGGCAGCGAGCTGTCTGTTCATGGTGGCGGCGCTGGCGCTGCAGCCTTTGTGGAGGCCGACAAGGCGGTGTGCGATCCGTGCTCGCCCATCGCCACCGGCTTGCCCGCGATGACCGAGGCGATCAAGCCGAACGCCCGCACCATCTTGCTGCTCGGCCCATCCCAGTAGTCGGCCGTATCGGGAACGAATTTCAGCAGCGCCAGGTTGCTCGAGTCGGGGCCGTCGGGAAACCACGGCTTGGCCAAGACGCTCCACAAGCTCTGGATGCGCCCGCGGTCGGTATCGATCTCGCCGTGGCCCGACAGCGAAACGTAGGCACCTTGGTCCCTGTCCACGAAACTGAGATTGACCGCGCGCAGGTGATCGACTTTCGACGACTGCAGGTCAGTGAAGAACCACAGCGCACCTTGGGCATCCATTTCCAACGCGGTCATCGGCCGGCTGGCCAAAGCGCCGTCGGCCTCCAGAGTGGTCAGCATCGCGATCGGGATGTCTTCGATCAGCTTGGCGACGTGGGTGAGTTCGGCACTGGTCTGGATTGCGATCTTCATGGGTGAGCCTCTTCGTTCGGTTGTTGCAGGGTTTCGTGGCGCGTTGGGCAGGGCCCCGCCCAACGCGGTCCGCAGGCGCTTACTTGGACATCAGCACCGTATCAATGGCATGGATGACGCCGTTGTCGGCGGCCACATCGGCGGCCACCACCTTGGCCTTGTCCTTGAGCAGCGCATCGAGGTCGGCTTTCGGGATCTTGGCAAAGGCGTCGTCGGTGGGCGCAAACACGGTGAAGGGCCCCGGGCCCCTGAGGGTGGAAACCAGATCGCCGGCCTTGAGCGCGGCGGCCAGTGTCTTGAAGTTTCCGGCGGCCGCGGCCGTGTCAACGATGTCCTTGGCCTGCACGCCAAAGGCAGCGACGGCCACGGTGGCGGCGATGAGCAGTTTTTTCATGGTCATGATGTTTCCTGGTTGACTTCGAAGTGGAGCGATGTTCGGGTCGAGCCGATCAGGCTGACGGCAGGAGCACCGAGTCAACGACATGGATCAGGCCGTTCGAGGCAGCGATGTCGATCTTGGCGACGTTGACCTCGCCGTTGCGCTTGACGCCGCCCTCGGTGCTGACATTGAGATCACCGCCATTCAGCGTTTTGGCGGTCTTGCCGTCGAGCCTCACAACGTCGGCCGCCGCGACCTTGCCGGCCGGCACGTGGTGCTTGAGGATCGCGGTCAGCTCCGGAATGTGTGTTTCCTTCGTGTGAGGTGGTGCCGCGTCCGGCTGGCGCGGTGGCCTGCGCGACGGGCTGTCTGCAGGGTTTGCCGGAAGGCCGGACCGCAAGGCCCACGCAGGGTCACGATCTGCGCGTTGGCCAACATAGCGCGCCGAAAAGTGTGGGCGTCAACGAACTGCGGCGCAACTCCGTCGCCGAACATCACTTCTGTTTGGCGAGCCACTTGTCGAACTGCGCGATCTCCTTCTTCTGCGCCACGATGATCTGCCTGGCCAGGGTCTTCATCTCGGGCGACTTGCCGTTGGCAAGCTCCATCTCGGCCATGTTCACGGCTTGCTGATGGTGCAGCTTCATCATCATCGCGAAGTCCTTGTCGGTGTCGCCCGACATCGGCATCTTCTGCATGCCGTCCATGCCCATCGTCATGGCGGCTTTCATGTCATGTGACCCGGCTGCACCCTTGTGCATCTGGCCCATGGGCATGCTCGCGGGCGCTGCCATCGCAGGAGCGGTTTGCGCCTGCGCCGGTACTTCTGCGAGCCAAAGCGCCGCCAGCGCCGCCAGTGCCACGAGGCCTATGGCCTTGAGGGGGTTGAGCATGTTGAGCTTCATCGATCTCTCCTGGGGTGAACTTGGGTCATCGGGGCGCCGTGGCAAGTCAATGCGCGTGCCAATCTACGTCCGCGTGCTGCCGACACCCGTAGGACGGACTCGCTGGGTCACGTAGGCGCGCACCGTGCCGCGGCCCGGCAGCGATCGAAGCCACCCCAAAATTGATGGGGCCAGTGGGCTTGGTGCGCAGTGGCGTTCAACAACATCAACCTGACTGTTGCCGATCGGCCCCCTGCAGGCGTTTGGCCCCGCGCGTTCGTGGACCGCGCCGGCCGGGGCCACCGCGTGCCCGCCTCCGCGAATGTCCTCCGCCCTGGGCTGCGCCCAGGGCTCCCCCTTGATTTCGCTGCGGCGGGCACCCGGCAGCCCCGGCCTCAGGCCTCGGCGCCCCTCCATCCGCGAACAGCCCAGGCACCTCGGATCAGGACGGCGGGGCGCTCTGCGCA
>JANNGJ010000168.1:0-2611 GCA_031403815.1 Burkholderiales bacterium
CATGCTGTCATACAGGTGGATGCGGCTCTGTCGCACGTGTAGGGAGATGCGCGGCAAGCTGCCATGTCCCTGGCGCACTGGGCCTTGCAGCTAGCGCCTTCTGCGTTGTTGGCTTGAAGTTGCTTCCCGCAGCACACCCGACCTGGAGAAGACAGATGCCGAAGAGTTGGAACAAGAGTTTCATCGTGTCTGCTTTCAGCTATGGGAAGCTGCATGAGGTCAATGATCGGTGCGCGACGGACAGCCTATTCGGCGCCCTGCGGCCCCTTGTCGCTGGGTTTCGCTTCAGTGCCACACTACGAAGACCTGCTGTTCTGACATCAGCCAGACGCGGCGAAAGGTGTGGCGATACGAGCTGAGGAGTGGAGCGATGGTAGGCAGTCACGTCGCTCGGCGTGATGATGCGACCGGCTGTGTAGCACGAGAGATCGTTCACATGCTCAGTGTCGTAGCTCTTGCGTAGCTTCTTCTTCAGGATTCTTGAGGACGGGTCCGAGGTTCGGATGTATTCGACCCCAGCTTCGTTGGGGTGCGGCATAGCGAATGCTCTAGCGACGTTTGGATCACAAAGCTCTACGAGTTCGAAGGCTACTGTCCCTTCGGATGCGTGGACGCACAGCAGGTCTGGTTCGGGTGGCTTGCGTTTCTCGACAGTGGCAAGTGAGATAGGCAGCTGTGAAAGGCGAACGAAGTCAGCAAAGACTGTGAGTTCCACTTCCGCTTTCTCCTGCTCACTGGACACGGTGGCGGCGTTCCTGAGGGCTAGCTGATGGCAGACGCCACACTGCGCAGTACTGTCAGGCCTACGTGTTGTATGACTCGGACGCCAGACGCCGCCGGCTCACGAAGGTGAGGCATCAACACGAGAAATCATTCTCCAGCAGTGGCTGCGCCTTGATGACGCGATCCAGCGCCAGCAACTGCTCCAGCAACGCCTTCATGTGCTTGAGCGGCACGGCATTCGGCCCGTCACTCATCGCATTCGCCGGATCAGGGTGTGTTTCCATGAACACGCCCGCCACGCCGACCGCGATGGCAGCCCGCGCCAGCACCGGCACGAACTCGCGCTGACCACCGCTGCTGGTGCCTTGGCCGCCGGGCAGTTGCACGCTGTGGGTGGCGTCGAAGACGACGGGCGCACCCGTTTCGCGCATGATGGCCAGCGAGCGCATGTCGGAGACGAGGTTGTTGTAGCCGAAGCTCACGCCGCGTTCGCAGGCCATGAAGCTGTCTTCGGGCAGACCTTTTTCCTTCGCCGCCGCGCGCGCCTTGTCGATCACGTTCTTCATATCGTGCGGCGCGAGGAACTGACCCTTCTTGATGTTCACCGGCTTGCCGCTCTGGGCCACAGCGCGGATGAAGTCGGTCTGACGACACAGGAAGGCCGGAGTCTGGAGAACGTCAACGACGGCAGCGACTGCGCTGATCTCGTTCTCGTTGTGTACGTCGGTCAGCAGGGGCACGTGAAGTTCACGCTTCACCTTGGCCAGGATCTCCAACCCCCGTTCCATCCCAGGCCCGCGAAAGGTGGTGCCACTGGAGCGGTTGGCTTTGTCGTAACTCGACTTGAAGATGAAGGGGATGCCGAGCGCGGCTGTGATCTCTTTCAGGTGCCCGGCCACGTCCATCTGCAATTGCTCGCTCTCGACCACGCAGGGGCCGGCGATCAGGAAGAAGGGGCGCGTGATGCCGACCTCGAAGTTGCACAGCTTCATGCGGCGGCTTTCTCTGCGGCGGCGGCACGCGCCGCTTGGTGGTCGAGCGCCGCCTTGACGTAGTGGATGAACAGCGGGTGGCCATCCCAGGGCGTGCTCTTGAATTCCGGGTGGAACTGCACGCCGACGAACCAGGGGTGTACTGCGGCCGGCAACTCAATGATCTCCGTCAGCTTCTCGCGCTGGGTGATGGCGCTGATGATCAGGCCCGCGTGTTGCAGTCGTTCGAGGTAGTGTTCGTTGGCTTCGAAGCGGTGGCGGTGGCGCTCGGTGACCACATTGCCGTAGATGCGGTGCGCCAGTGAGCCGGGCTTCACATCGGAGCTTTGCGCGCCCAGGCGCATGGTGCCGCCGAGGTCGGACTGGGCGTCGCGCTTCTGGATCGTGCCATCGCGGTCTTGCCATTCGTCGATCAGGGCAATCACTGGGTGCGGCGTGGCGGGGTCGAACTCGGTTGAGTTGGCGCCGTCCAGGCCAGCCAGGTGGCGCGCCACTTCGATCGTGGCCACCTGCATGCCCAGGCAGATGCCGAGGTAGGGCAACTTGTGCTCGCGCGCGAACTGCGCTGCCAGGATCTTGCCCTCGACCCCGCGTTTGCCGAAGCCGCCCGGCACCAGCACGCCGTCGTACTGCGCGAGTCGGGCGACGTTGTTCGCGTCAAGGGTCTCCGAATCGACGTACTCGATCTTGACCCGCGCGTGGTTGTGGATGCCGGCATGGCGCAGCGCTTCATTGAGCGACTTGTAGGAGTCCGACAGGTCGGTGTACTTGCCGCACATGGCGATCGTGACTTCGCGCGCCGGGTGCTCCACTTCGTGCACCAGCTTGTCCCAGCGGCGCAGGTCGGCGGGCTTGGTCAGCAGTTGCAGCTTCATGCAGATCTGCTCGTCCAGGCC
>JANNGJ010000169.1:0-4274 GCA_031403815.1 Burkholderiales bacterium
GCAGGATCTCCAGCGCCACCGCCACTTCCTGGGTGCGCGCCTCGCCCGGCTGCGGCGTCAGGCTGACGCGGATGGTGTCGCCGATGCCTTCCTGCAGCAGCACCGCCAGGGCCGTGGCGGAGGCCACCGTGCCCTTGGTGCCCATGCCGGCTTCGGTCAAACCCAGGTGCAGGGCGTAGTCGCAGCGGGCGGCCAAGGCACGGTAAACCGAGATCAGGTCCTGCACCCCGCTGACCTTGCAACTGATGATGATGTTGTCAGGGTTCAAACCCACTTCGCGGGCGTACTCGGCCGACTGCAGCGCTGACGAAATCAGCGCGCGGTACATCACCTGCTTGGCGTCCCAGGGCTCGGCGCGCTGGGCGTTTTCGTCCATCATGGAGGCCAGCAGTTCCTGGTCCAGGCTGCCCCAGTTGACGCCGATGCGCACCACCTTGTCCCAGCGTGCGGCGGCCTCGACCATCATGCCGAACTGGCGGTCGCGCTTGTCGCCCTTGCCGACATTGCCGGGATTGATGCGGTACTTCGACAAGGCCTGCGCCATCGCCGGGAAGTCGGTCAGCAGGCGGTGGCCGTTGTAGTGGAAGTCACCCACCAGCGGCACATCGATGCCCATGCGGTCGAGCTGCTCGCGGATCGCCGGTACGGCCTCGGCGGCCTCGGGCGTGTTGACCGTGATGCGCACCATCTCTGAGCCGGCAATCGCCAACTCCTTGACCTGGATCGCTGTGCCGATCACGTCAACGGTGTCGGTGTTGGTCATCGATTGCACCCGTACCGGCGCATCCCCGCCCACCGTGACGACGCGGCTGCCCCAGACCACGCGCGCCTGACGGGTGCGGCGGCGCACCGGCAGGGCAGCGGCAATGACATCCAGGTCGCGGTCGTTCATGTCAACAACATCAAGGTAATTGCAGGCGGGCCACGTTGTCGCGGGTGTTGGCCGACAAGTCAACCGGTTGGCCGCGGAACACCAACTGGGTCACCGCCGCGTTGCCTATCGTCACGCGCAGCGGCAGCGTGCCATCCAGGCCGACCGTCTCACCGCGTTGCACATTGCGCGACAGCAGGGTCTGGCCCCGCGCATCCTGCACATCGATCCACGACTCGGCCGTGGTGCGCAAAGACAGCACCCCGGCGGCGTTGGCGGCCGCCGCATCCGGCGCCCCGGACGGCGGCGCCGAATGCACCGTCTCACCCACCGCGGTCGGGGCAGCAAGCACCGCGGCAGCGGCGCTTGCTGCCACATCGGCCAGCGGCGGTGCAATCACCGCCACCGGCAACACCGGCGTTGCCACCACCGACGCCGCGCTGGCGGGAGTGGCGGCGACCGTCGCAGCGCCCGAGGCCGCCGTGGCTTGGCCCTTCCATGGCATCCAGCGTTCCGGCAGCAGGGCCAGCGCCGCTGCACCTGCAAGCACCAGCAGCGTCGCCCAAAACGCCGGCTTGCGATGCAGCGTGAACTCACCCGGATCTCGGCTGCCGGGAGCGCCGCGGAAAGGTGCGTTCAAGCCGCCGCCCACCTGCGCCAGCTTGGGCAGGTCGCCGGCCTGCGGCAGCTTGGCCAGCACAGGGTCGGGGTCGACCTTCAAGGCGCGACACACGGTGTGTGCCAGCGCCCGGGTGAAGGTCAGGTCGGGCAACTCGGCGTAGCGATCCGCCTCGAGCGCCTCAAGCTTGCGCGGCGACACCTTGATGGCCGCGGCAAGCGCCGCAACGTGCAGCCCGCGCTTCTCGCGGGCCGCACGAATCAACGCGCCAGCACTAAGGGCCTCCAGGCTGGCCACGCCAATCGGCTCGGCCGGTGCAGCGTCCGCTTCATTCATCGAAACGCCCTCGTTCAAAAGCCAGGGTCTCCGTGGCCTGCGGGAAGCGGTTGCGCAATTGGCGGCCGATCTCTTCGACCGTGCCGCGATTGCCGATCCGATTCTCGATGCGCATGGCCAGCCACAGTGTCTGTGCGTTGGACAGATCCTCGCGCTGGTTCACGCGGCGAATGTAGAAGCGTGCGCGCTCGTACTCACCGCGCCGGTACAGCACCTCCGACAAGTTCAAGGCCGTGGTCGGGTTGTTGGCTTCCAGTTCGTAGGCGCGCGACAACTTTCGCTCGGCCTCGTCAAGCTTGCCGGCGCGGGCTGCGCACACGCCCTGCGCCATGAGTGTGCGCGGCACATCGCGGTACTGCGGCAGCGTAAGGGCCTGCTCGAACCAGCGGTCGGCTTCGACGAACTTGCCTTTCTGGCACAGGAACCAGGCGCGGTTGTGCATCGCGTCAGCATCCCGCGGATTGATTTGCAGCGCGCGGTTGAAGCTGTCGTCGGCCAAGGAGTCTTCGCCCATGCTGGCATAGACCAGACCGCGCAGGCTGAACGCAGCGCCGAGCTCAGGCTTGGCCACCAGCGCCAGCTTGATCTCATCCAGTGCGTTCTCGTACTGACCGCGGCCGAAGTGCAAACCCGCGAGTTCCATGCGCACCGCGGCGCGCCGGTCGGCGTCGGTCTGATCCGAAGCTGTGCGCAGCTCTTGGCTGGGTGCCGGGGGCGGCGCACCGGCCGGTGCGACACAAGCCGCCAGCATTGCCGCCAGGCAAAGAGCAAGGAGCCAGGTCAGCACGGGCATGGGGTTCAGACGCGCTGCGCCGGTTGCATCACTGCGATGGGGATGCGCCGCATGCGCTCGCCGACCCGCGTACGGTCCTGGACTTCGCCCGCCAACTGGCCGCAGGCCGCGTCGATGTCGTCGCCGCGCGTCTTGCGCACGGTCGTGATCACGCCGGCGCCCTGCAACTGCTGGGCGAAGGCCGCGACACGTTCACGCGGTGAGCAGGCCAGGCCTGAGGCCGGAAAGGGATTGAAGGGAATCAGGTTGAACTTGCAAGATACGCGCGCTTCGTGAACCAGGCGCACGAGCGCGTCGGCCTGCGCCAGGCTGTCATTGACGCCATCGAGCATGCAGTACTCAAAGGTGATGAAGTCGCGCGGCGCCGCGTCGAGGTAGCGTCTGCACGCAGCCAACAACTCTGCCAAGGGGTACTTCTTGTTCAGCGGCACCAGCACATCGCGCAAGGCATCGTCCGGGGCGTGCAGCGAGACGGCCAGAGCCACCGGGCAATCGTCGCGCAGGCGGTCGATCATCGGCACCACCCCCGACGTGCTGACCGTGACCCTGCGGCGCGACAGGCCGTAGCCGTGGTCGTCCAGCATCACGCGCAAGGCCGGCACCAGCGCAGCGTAGTTCTGCAGCGGCTCGCCCATGCCCATCATGACCACGTTGCTGATGACGCGCTCAACGGGTCGGCCAGCAGCGTCAGGTGCCGCACGCGCACGCAAGTGGTGCTCGGCGTGCCACAACTGGGCCACGATCTCGCCACTGCTGAGGTTGCGCGAGAAGCCCTGGTGGCCGGTTGAGCAGAAGCGGCAACCGACCGCACAACCGGCTTGCGACGAGACACACAGGGTGCCACGGCCCTCCTCGGGGATGAAGACCGTCTCGATCGCGTCGCCGTTGCCGACGTCGAACAGCCACTTCACCGTGCCATCGGCCGAGACATGCTCGGACAACACCTTGAGCGGCCGGATCTCGGCCTGCGCGCTTAACTTGTCGCGCAGCGAGCGGGCCAGGTCGCTCATTTGGCCGAAGTCGCCAGCGCCCCGCTGGTGCATCCAGCGAAACAGCTGGGTGGCGCGGAAGCGCTTCTCACCAAGGCTGTCGCAAAAGGCCGCGAGTCCTTCGAGATCGAAATCGAGAAGGTTCACGGCCATGCCAGCCTTAGCGACCGAAGACGTTCATGCCGGCAAAGAAGAAGGCCACCTCGGCAGCCGCCGTCTCCGGCGCGTCAGAGCCATGCACGGCATTGGCGTCGATCGAGTCGGCGAAGTCGGCGCGGATCGTGCCCTTGTCGGCCTTTTTCGGGTCGGTGGCGCCCATCAGTTCGCGGTTCTTGGCGATGGCGTCGGGGCCTTCGAGCACCTGAATCATCACCGGGCCCGAGATCATGAAGCTGACCAGGTCGTTGAAGAAGGGCCGTGCCTTGTGCACACCGTAAAAGGCCTCGGCCTCGCCGCGCGACAGGTGCGCCATGCGCGACGCCACAACTTTCAGGCCCGCGCCTTCGAAGCGCGCATAAATCTGTCCGATGACATTCTTGGCTACCGCATCAGGCTTGATGATGGACAGCGTACGTTCGATCGCCATAGTGAAAACACTCCAGAAAAACAAGGGCTTGGCAAAGTTTTGGATTGTAGCGGGCGACCTCAGCGGCCTTTGCCGCCAGC
>JANNGJ010000170.1:0-8814 GCA_031403815.1 Burkholderiales bacterium
GGCGCGATAGCAAAGCGGTTATGCAGCGGATTGCAAATCCGCCCAGCCCAGTTCGACTCTGGGTCGCGCCTCCAAAACGAACACGGCTCCTGCGGGAGCCGTTGTCGCTTCAGGCCCAGAGTTCGTCCATGGCCACCCCAAACGCAGCCGCGACGGCTTGGGCTTGCTGGTGGCGCTGGTCGCGGATGACCCAGTGCCCGGCGACCATCACGTCGCGCCAGGGCCGACCCGGGCTCGAGAACACCAGGGCGTCCAGCCAGCGCGACGCCGGCACGCCGAGCAGCGACGGGTCGGCCGGGTCGGCGACCAAAGCATCGGCGCGTGCGCCGACCATCAATCCCCAGGCGGCTTTGCCCGCCGCGCCTGCACCGTCGATGGTGCGCGCGAAGAGTCGCTCGGCCGTCGATGCCTGGCCCGATTCGGGTGCGGCCGACACGTTGCGCTGGCGCAGCACGAGGCGCTGGCCGTAGTCAAGCCAGCGCAATTCTTCGCGCCAGTCGCGCGTGGCGTGGCTGTCAGAGCCGATCGCCAGGGGCACGTCGGCGGCGAGCCAGCCGCGCAAGTCACACAGGCCGTCGCCAAGGTTGGCTTCGGTGCTCGGGCAAATCACGACACCGGCGCCACTGCGGGCGACCGCGTCGATCTCGCTGGGCACCGTGTGCGTGGCGTGCACAAGCTGCCAGCGGGCGTCGAGCAGGCCCTGGCGCGCCAGCCACTCGATCGGGCGCCGGCCGGTGGCGGCCAGGCAGTCTTTGACCTCCGCCACTTGTTCGGCGACGTGGATGTGGACCGGGCCGTTGAAACCTTGTGCGAGTTGCTGCAATTGCAGAATCGATGCAGGCGCCGCGGCGCGCAACGAATGAATCACCAGACCGGCATTGACAAGGGGCCGCCCGCTGGCGGCGATCTGGCGTGCGGCTTCCCACACGCCGGCGGGCGTCGTGGCAAAGCGCCGTTGGTCTGGACGCAACTGCGGCTGCGTGAAGCCGGCGCGTTCGTAGAGCGCGGGCATCAAGGTCAGGCCGATGCCGGCAGCGCTGGCCGCGTCGGCCAGGGCCCACGACAAGGCCAGTGGGTCTGCGTAGCACTGCCCGTCGCTGTCGTGCTGCAGGTAGTTGAATTCGCAGACCTGGGTGTAGCCGCCGCGCAGCAGTTCGACATAGAGCTGTGCGGCGACGGCGCGCAACTGCATCGGCGTGATGCGCAGCGCCACCTGGTACATGCGTTCGCGCCAGGACCAGAAATCGTCGCTGGCTGACTCGCGGCGCTCGGCCAGGCCGGCGAAGGCACGTTGGAAGGCATGGCTGTGGGCGTTGACCAGGCCGGGCAGCAGCGGCGCGTCGAGCACGGTCGCGCCGGGCGGCGGCGCGGCAACGCCGGGTGCGATCTCGGCCCAGCGCCCGTCGCGGCCGATGCGCAGCAGTACGTGGTCGTGCCAGCCGCCAGGCAGCCAGGCTTGCGGCGCCCACAGCAGCGTGCTCATCAGGCACGCTCCGCGCTTCGCGCTGCGCCATGGCGCTTGGGGCGGCCCCGCGCGCTCACAAGATGACCTCGACGCCGCCGCAGACCACGCGCGCGGCGGGCCGCTGGCCAAAGTGGTAAGCGAGTTGGCTCGGGTGGTCGAGCGGCCAGGCGACGAAGTCGGCGCGCTGGCCGGCGGCCAAGCGGCCGCGGTCGGCCAGGCCCAACGCGTGCGCGCCGTTGACCGTCATGCCGCGCAGGGCTTCTTCGGGCGTCAGGCGAAACAGGGTGCAGGCCATGTTGAGCATCAGCAGCGGCGACAGGGTCGGTGAAGAGCCCGGGTTGTGGTCGGTGGCGATGGCCATTGGCACGCCAGCCGCGCGCAGCGCATCGATCGGCGGCAGTTTGGTTTCGCGCAGGAAGTAGTAGGCCCCGGGCAGAAGCACGGCGACGGTGCCGGCGCGGGCCATCGCGGCAATGCCGGCTTGCGACAGGTACTCGAGGTGGTCGCAGGAGAGGGCGCTGAACTCGGCCGCGAGCGCCGCACCGCCCTGGTCGCTGAGCTGTTCGGCATGCAGCTTGACGGGCAGGCCCAGGGCGCGGGCTGCTTCGAAGACACGCCGGGTCTGCGCTGCGCTGAAGCCGATGCGTTCGCAAAACGCATCGACGGCATCGACCAGACCCTCGGCGTGCAGCTCCGGCAGCCAGGCGCAAACGGCGTCGACATAGGCGTCGGCCAGGCCCTCGAACTCGGGCGGCAGGGCGTGGGCGGCCAAGCAGGTGCTGCGCACCGTCAGCGGCAGCTCGCGGCCCAGGCGCCGCGCCACGCGCAGGCAGCGCGCCTCGTGTTCGAGCGACAAACCGTAGCCCGACTTCACTTCCACGGTGGTCACGCCCTCGGTCATCAGGGCCAGGGCGCGATGGCGCGCGCCGATCCAGAGCGCCTCATCGCTGGCGGCGCGCGTGGCCGCCACCGTGGAGCGGATGCCGCCGCCGGCGCGGGCGATGTCTTCGTAGCTGGCGCCCACCAGGCGCATCTCGAATTCGCGCGCGCGGTCGCCGGCATAGACCAGGTGGGTGTGGCAATCGACGAGGCCGGGCGTGACCAGGGCGCCGCCGAGATCGTGCTCGGCATCAATGCTCAGGCCCGCGGGCAGGGCAGTGATGTCGCCGACCCAGTGCAGCGCAGCACCGTCGCTCAGCAGGGCGCCGTTGTCGATTGCGCCCCAGCCGCTGGGTTCGGCCAAGGTCGTCAGGCGGGCGTTGCGCCAGAGCGTCGTCATGGGCGAGCCGCCTGCGGCGTGGCGGCAAGCCACCAGCCGATCAGCCCCGCGGGGCGCTGGCCGGCGGTAAAACTCAAGGAGGTTGGCGCTTCGTCGAACCAGAGCAGGGCGTAGGGCGGCAACGCGTGCTGCCGAGCGCCGGCCACGCAGATACCGGCGACGGCGCTGAACAGGCCGCACTGCGTGGTGGCGGGCAACCAGGCCTGGCCATCGATGGCGGCCTGCAGGCGGCCGCTGGCGCGCCGCAGCATCAGGTTCAGGTCACGTGTCGGCCCGTCGATGAGGCGGCACGCCACCGCTGCGGCGCCGTCGAACTGAACCGGCGGGTCGCCGCGGTGCAGGCACTGCGGTACGCCGGCGATCGACAACTCGACGCCGGCGCCTTGCAGCACAGTGAACCAGCGTTCGACGCCGGGGTAGGCCGAGAAGGGCCCATCGGCTTCGATGTCGGCGACGCTGATGCGGACTTGCCAATCACCTGCGTCGGCTGTGGGCCAGGCAAGCAATTCGCGCGTCGTGCCGCCGCCATTGCGCCAGCGCTGCGGCGGCACGTCGATCGTTCGCAGCAGGCGTGGTGCGGTCATGGACTGAACTGGCCTTCGAGCTGGTAGCGCGAGCCGGGATGTACCAGGCGCGCCAGGGTCACGGCCACGCCGCGGCTGGCGGTGCGGCGCACCAGCACCAGGCAGGGGTCTTGCGCGCCGATACCGAGCAGCTTGGCCTCCAGCGCCGTGGGCTGGCTGGCCTCGATGGTGTACTGCGCCTCCCAAAAGGGGGCCACGTCGAGCAGGTGCTGGGTCGGTGTGGTGCGCGTGAAATCGACCTTCAGGTAATCGGGCGCACAGGCCGGGTTGACATAGCGGTCCTCGCACTGCAGCGGCACGCCGTTGTCGTGGTGCACGATCAGGGAGTGAAACACCGGGGCGTTGGGCGCCAGCCCGAGCTGCTGCGCCAGGGCCGGGCCGGCCCGCTCTTCGCGCGCGAAATGAACTTCGACATGGTGGCGGTGGCCGCGCGCCTCGATCTGTTCGTGCAGGTCGCGGATCGTCAGGCTTGACGAGACGCGGTGCAGCTGGGCCGCGAAGGTGCCCACGCCCTGGATCCGATCGACCATGCCCTCGGACTGCAACTCGCGCAACGCGCGGTTGACCGTCATGCGGCTGACGCCGAACTGGGCTACCAGTTCGGCCTCGGAGGGCATCAGCTCGCCCGTGCGCCAGCGGCCCTCGGCCAGGCCGTCCCGGAGCGCTAGCTTGACCTGGGCGTAGGGGGCGGTTGGGGTCGAGGGGCTGCGCGCGGGGGACGAAAGAGCCGGATTCATGTCTGTATCTTAGTTGTCCATGCCTGTCTAGACAAGTAATCAATTGGGGCCGGGAACTAGGGGAAAGTCCGGACCCCGCCGGGCTTGCATAGGGTTGTCTAGACAACTAGAGTGAAGGCATCCGCTTTCGACCCGCCCGAGCCCCGCGCCATGACCGACCTCTCCTCCCTGCACCGCATCGCCCAGCCGCACCCGGTTCGCGCCCCGCGCGGCAGCACCCTGCACTGCAAGAACTGGCTCATCGAGGCCGCCTACCGCATGCTGCAGAACAACCTCGACCCCGAAGTCGCCGAGAACCCCGACGCGCTGGTGGTCTATGGTGGCATCGGCAAGGCCGCGCGCGATTGGGATTGTTACGAGGCCATCCTGCGCGAGCTGCAAAAACTGGGCGAGGACGAAACCCTGCTGATTCAGTCGGGCAAGCCGGTGGGTGTGTTCCGCACCCACGCTGATGCGCCGCGCGTGCTGCTCGCCAACTCCAACCTGGTGCCCAAGTGGGCCACCTGGGAGCACTTCCACGAGCTCGACCGTAAGGGTCTGATGATGTATGGCCAGATGACGGCCGGCTCCTGGATCTACATCGGCAGCCAGGGCATCGTGCAAGGCACCTACGAAACCTTCGTCGAGGCCGGGCGCCAGCACTACAACGGCAGCCTGGCCGGCAAATGGATCCTGACCGCCGGCCTGGGCGGCATGGGCGGCGCCCAGCCGCTGGCCGCCACCTTCGCGGGCGCCTGCTCGCTGAACATCGAGTGCCAGCAGTCGAGCATCGACTTCCGCCTGCGCTCGCGCTACCTCGACGAGCAGGCGACCGACCTCGACGATGCGTTGGCGCGCATCGCCAAGTACACCGCCGAAAAGCGCGCGGTGTCGATCGGTCTGCTTGGCAATGCAGCGCGCATCCTGCCGGCGCTGGCTGATCGCTGCATGCGCGGCGAGGCGATCCGGCCCGATCTGGTGACCGACCAGACCTCGGCGCACGATCTGATCCACGGCTACCTGCCGCCGGGCTGGAGCGTCGAACGGTGGCGTGCCGCAGCGGCCGATCCGGCGCAGCATGCCGAGCTGCGCGACGCCGCGGCGCAGGGCTGCGCCGTGCATGTGCGGGCGATGCTGCAGTTCCAGGCCATGGGCATCCCGACGGTGGACTACGGCAACAACATTCGCCAAGTGGCGCTGGACCAGGGCGTGAAGAATGCCTTCGACTTCCCGGGTTTCGTGCCGGCCTACATCCGCCCACTGTTCTGTCGCGGCAAGGGGCCGTTCCGCTGGGTGGCGTTGTCCGGCGACCCCGAGGACATCGCGAAGACCGACGCCAAGATGAAGGAGCTGTTCCCCGAAGACGCCCACCTGCACCGTTGGCTCGACATGGCCGGAGAGCGCATCGCGTTCCAAGGCCTGCCGGCGCGCATCTGCTGGATCGGCCTGGGCGAGCGCCACCGCGCGGGCCTGGCCTTCAACGAGATGGTCAAGTCGGGTGAGTTGAAAGCGCCGATCGTGATCGGCCGCGATCACCTCGACAGCGGCTCCGTCGCCTCGCCCAACCGCGAAACGGAAAGCATGAAGGACGGCAGCGACGCCGTCTCCGATTGGCCGCTGCTCAACGCCCTGCTCAATACCGCTGGTGGCGCCACCTGGGTGTCCTTGCACCACGGCGGCGGCGTTGGCATGGGCTACTCGCAGCACAGCGGCGTCGTCATCGTCTGCGACGGCACGCCCGAAGCCGCCAAGCGCATCGAGCGCGTGCTCTGGAACGACCCGGGCACGGGCGTGATGCGCCACGCCGATGCCGGGTACGACATCGCAGTGCAATGCGCGCGCGAGCAAGGCCTGAAGTTGCCGATGGTGAGCGCGTGATGGCGGTACACATCCTGCGCCCCGGCGCGCTGACGCTGGACGACCTGCAGGTCATCCACCGCGGTGGTCCGCCCTTGGCCATCGACGCCGCAGCCGATGCCGCCATCGCCGCCAGCGCGGCGGTGGTGCAACGCGCGGCGCAGGGCAGCGCGGCCGTCTATGGCGTCAATACGGGCTTCGGCAAGCTGGCCTCGACGCGCATCAGCGAGGCCGATCTGGCCACGCTGCAACTGAACCTGATCCGTTCGCACAGCGTCGGCGTCGGCGCGCCCTTGCAGCCCGCCGTGCTGCGGCTGATGCTGGCGCTCAAAGCAACCAGCCTGGCGCGAGGCCACTCGGGCGTGCGCCCGGTTGTGATTGACACCTTGATCGCAGTGCACAACGCCGGCCTGGTGCCCTGTGTGCCGAGCCAAGGCTCCGTCGGCGCCTCGGGCGACCTGGCGCCACTTGCGCACATGACCCTGGCCCTGATGGGCGAGGGCGAGATGCTCGTCGATGGCCAACGCAAGCCGGCGTTGCCGCTCCTGCGCGAAGCCGGCATCACACCGCTCGTTTTGCAGGCCAAGGAAGGCCTGGCGCTGATCAACGGCACGCAGACGTCGACAGCGCTCGCGCTGCACGCGCTGCTGAGCTTCGAGCCCGTGCTCGAAGCGGCGCTGGTGATCGGCGCGCTGACGGTGGACGCCGCGCGCGGCAGCGACGGCCCCTTCGACCCGCGCATCCACGCCCTGCGCGGCCAGCCGGGCCAGATCGACGTGGCGCAGTACTACCGCGCCTTGCTCTCGGGCAGCGCCATCCGCAACAGCCACCTCGAAGGCGACGACCGCGTGCAGGACCCCTACAGCCTGCGCTGCCAGCCGCAAGTGGTGGGCGCTTGCCTCGACCAGTTGCGCCACGCTTCGCTGGTGCTGGTGCGTGAGGCCAATGCCGTCACCGACAACCCCCTGGTGTTTGCCGGGGCTTCGACAGGCTCAGCCCGATCGGACGAGATGATCTCGGGCGGCAACTTCCACGCCGAGCCCGTGGCCCTGGCCGCCGACGGCATGGCCCTGGCCATCGCCGAAGTCGGCGCCATCGCAGAGCGGCGCATTGCGATGCTGATCGACGAGGGCGTGTCGCGCCTGCCGCCTTTCCTAACGGCCGACGCGGGCCTGAACAGCGGCTTCATGATCGCGCATGTGACGGCCGCGGCCCTGGCCAGCGAGAACAAGTCGCTGGCGCACCCGGCCAGCGTCGATTCGTTGCCGACTTCGGCCAACCAGGAAGACCATGTCTCGATGGCCACCTTCGCCGCGCGCCGCCTGCAACCGATGATCGTCAACACCGCGCACATCCTGGGCATCGAGTTGCTCGCCGCGGCGCAGGGCGTCGAGTTCCTGCGCCCGCTGCAAAGCTCCGTCGCGCTCGAAGCCGCGCACGCGCTGCTGCGCGAAAGCTGTCCATCGATCTCGCACGACCGCTACCTCGCCCCCGACATCGAACGCGCCACGGCGCTCGTCACCGATGGCTCGCTCTCGCGCGTGTTCCGCACGCTGCGCGGCCTGCCCGCACTCTGGACCCCCGCCTGAACCTCAACCTGAAGGAGCCCTGCATGACTACGAAGACTCTCATCGCCCTGGCCGCCGCCAGCCTGTTCGCCAGCAGCGCCATGGCCCAGGAAACCAAGGTCACGCTCGCCATCTCGGGCTGGACCGGCTTTGCACCACTGACTTTGGCCAAAGAAGCCGGTCTGTTCAAGAAGCACGGCCTGGACGTGACGATCAAGAAGATCCCGCAGAAGGATCGGCATCTGGCCATCGCCTCGGGCGACGTGCAGTGCGCGGCCACCACCGTCGAGACCTGGATTGCCTGGAACGCCGCCGGCGTGGCCACGACGCAGATCTTTCAGCTCGACAAGAGCTTCGGCGCCGACGGCATGGTGGTCAAGCCCGCGATTGCGTCGATCAAGGACCTGAAGGGCAAGACGATCGCGGCCGACGCGCCGGGCACGGCGACCTACTTCACGCTGGCCTGGATGCTGAAGAAGAACGGCATGTCGATCAAGGACGTTAAGGTCGTCAACCTGAGCCCGCAGGCCGCCGCCAACGCGATGATTGCCGGCAACACCGACATCGACGGCGGCATGACCTACGAGCCCTTCCTGTCGGCCGTGCGCGCCAAGCCCGAGGCCGGCAAGATCATCGCCACCACGCTCGACTACCCCATGGTCATGGACACCTTCGGCTGCACGCCGAAGTTCCTGGCCGAGAACACGAAGGCCGCGCAGGGTCTGGCCAACGCCTACTTCGACGCGCTCGAGATGATCCAGAAGGAGCCGAAGAAGAGCTTCGAGATCATGGGTGCCGACGTCAAGCAATCGGCCGAAGCCTTCGAGGCGAGCCAGAAGTTCCTGCGCTGGCAGGACCGTGCGGCAAACCAGAAGTTCTTTGCCGGCGAACACGCGGCCTTCAGCAAGGAAGCGGCCGACCTGCTGCTCGAGGTCGGCATCATCCGGCAGATCCCCGACCTGACGAAGCTCACCGACACCCGCTTCATCAAATAGGAGCCGACCATCATGGGCACCACGTTGAGTGCAGTACCCGCGGCGGGGGCAACGGCCAGCGCCCCGGCGCGCAGGCCCGGCGGCCTGCTCGGCATGAAGCCGCTGACCGCCGTGAAGCCGGGCACGCGCACGCTGCTGGGCATCGCCTTCTTCGTGCTCTTCGTCGCCGTCTGGAGCGCCGTCACCTTCGGCGGCCTGGTGCCCAAGACCTTCCTCGCCAACCCCTTGCAGATGCTGGCCGGCGGCTGGGACTTGATCGTCAACCAAGGCTTCATCAAGGACATCGGCATGACGGTTTGGCGCGTCGTAGGCGGCTTCCTGATCGCGACCGCGTTCGCGCTGCCGCTGGG
>JANNGJ010000171.1:0-15975 GCA_031403815.1 Burkholderiales bacterium
TCTGGCATGCTCCAAGGCTACCTCCAGCATCGCATCGGAAGTGCTGTATCGTGGGTGCTCTGCGGTCACCCTCTTGCGTCACGCTGTACAGAGCGCGGTTGATCAGCGCCACATGCTCGGGGTTGAAGGGTAAGGCCGGCAGGGCCTGGCCGGCGATGCGGGTCTTCTCGCGGCTGACCACGTTTTCGATTTCGCGCGCCAGACGCGGGGCAAAGCGCTGGCCGCCCGAGACCAGGGTGGCCGTCGCACTGGCCAATTGCAGCGTGGTGAAGTTGTTGTAGCCCTGACCGATGCCGAGCGAGATGGTCTCACCGGCGTACCAGCGCTGTTGCTCGGGCTTCTTGTAGTAGCGGCGCTTCCAGTCGGTCGAGGGCAACAAGCCAGTGACCTCGCCTTCGACGTCAATGCCGGTCTTGGTGCCAAACAAGAAGGGTGACAACTGCTCGTGCATCAAGTCCACGCCCATCTCGTTGGCCAGCGAGTAGTAGTAGACGTTGCTCGACTTGATGATCGACCGCGCCATGTCCACCGGCCCCAGCCCGTGGTCACCGTGGCTGCGGAAGGTGTGGTTGCCGAATTGGAAGCTGCCGCCGTCGTTGATGATGGTCGTGGCGCTGCGCTTGCCGCTGTTGAGGGCGGCCATGGCCATGAAGGGCTTGAAGGTGGAGCCCGGCGGGTAGGTGCCGCGCAGGGCCCGGTTCAACAGCGGCTTGTCCAGGCTCTCATTGAGCTCGCGCCAGTTGTCGACGTCGATGCCATCGACGAACAGATTCGGGTCGAAGGTCGGCTTGGACACGAAGGCCAGTACTTCGCCGGTGCGTGGGTCGAGCGCCACCAGCGCCCCACGCCGCTCGCCAAACATCTGCTCGACCAGGGCCTGCAGCTTGATGTCGATCGACAGCGAGACCGTGTTGCCCGGCGTGGCCGGCTGGTTCTTCAGGCGCCGTACGGCGCGCCCGTTGGCGCTGGTCTCCACCTCTTCGAAGCCGGTCGTGCCGTGCAGTTCGCTCTCATAGCTCTGCTCGATGCCCAGCTTGCCGATGTACTCGGTGCCGCGGTAGTTGCCCAGGACCTCTTCGTCCCAGTCCTCCATCAACTTCTTCTCGGCCTGGTTGATGCGGCCGATGTAACCCAGCAAGTGGCTGCCGACCTCACCCAGCGGGTACTGGCGGAACAGGCGCGCGCGCACATCAACACCAGCGAAGCGGAAGCGCTGGGCCACGAAGCGGGCCACCTCTTCATCCGACAGTTTGGTGCGGATCGGCAGCGAATCGAAGCTCTTGCCGTCTTCCAACAGGCGCTTGAAGCGGCGCCGGTCGCGCGGCGTGATCTCAACCAACTCGGCCAGCGCATCGATGGTCGCGTCCAGGCCGCCGACCAAGCGCGACGGTGTGATCTCCAGGGTGTAGGCCGAGTAGTTGGTGGCCAGCACGATGCCATTGCGATCGACGATCAGGCCCCGGTTGGGCACCACCGGCAGCACCGCAATCCGGTTCGCTTCGGCCTGGGTCGACAGGTCCTCGTGCTTGACCACCTGCAGGAAGATCAGCCGCGCCGCCAGCAGCCCGAACATCACCAGCACGAACAGGGCTGCTGCCAGCAAGCGGCCCCGGAAGTGACCCAGTTCGCGTTCGACGTCTTTCAGCTCGGTCATGCAGCGCTCACAGAGGGCGATTCTGGTCCGGATCGGGGGCGCGGCGCTGCGGTGCAAGCAGCAACAAGGTGACCAACGGCCACAAAAGTGCCTCGATTAGCGGCGCGATGAACAGGCCCCAGCCCGGGAACAGGTCGCCCGCAGCCAGGCGCACCAGCAACGACACGGTGTGCATCGCCGCGAACATGGGCAGCACCTGCAAGGCTTGTTGCGGCAGCGTGAACCAGGTCAGGCGGCGCGAAAGCCCGTGCGCAAAGAAGGCCAGCAGGGTGTAGGCCAGCGCGTGCTGACCGAGCAAGGCGCCCTGGTGCACGTCCATCAACAGCCCGAAGCAGAACGACAGGCCGATGCCGACGCGACGCGGCTGGTGCACGGCCCAGAAGGTCAGCGTGACGGCCAGCAGGTCGGGCATCGCCGGCGCCCGCCCCAGCGGCAGCAGATTGAAGGACAGTGCGAACAACAGCGTCACGGCAATGAACAGCGGGTTGGCCGGCAACAGCAGTTGGTCTGAGCCCCGCGGCATGATCATGGCGCGGCTCCCGTGCCCTTGCGCCCCTTGCCAGCCGTTTTGGCGCCTGCTTCGGGCTCGGCCGCCGGCCGCGGCGGCAATTGCACCGACGCCGGCTCAAGCACCAGCACGTGGCGCACACCATCGGCCGGGGCCGCAGGCGCCAGCAGAACGCGCGCGAAGCCGCCTTCGGCCTGGCGCTCGACACTGAGCACTTTGGCCACCGCCAGGCCGGCGGGATAGACCCCGTCGACGCCCGAGGTGTGCAGGACATCGCCCACCGCCACATCGGCATTCGCGGCGACAAAGCGCAACTCCATTGCGCTGCCCTTGGCCAAGCCCCCGTAGGCGGCGCCACGCTGCTGGGTGCGACTGTTGAGCACCGGAATCGCGGCGTCCTTGTCGGTCAGCAGCGTCACTTCTGCGGACAGCGGGTACAGCCGCGTCACCTGGCCGAGCACGCCGGCTTCGTTGACGACCGGCGCGCCGACCACCAGCCCTTGGGCCGCACCGCGGTTGATGAACAGCTTGCGCGAGTAGGGGTCGGCTGCTTCGTACTGGACCTCGGCGGCCTGGCTGCGCACGGGCAGGGCCGGGGCCAGCGCCAGCAGGGCGCGCAGGCGGCCGTTCTCGGTGGCCAGGCGCTCGGCCAGCGCTACGCGCTCGGCCTGCAGCGCCAGTTGCTTGCGTGCGGCATCTTCGCCCTGCAACGCGGTGGTCAGCCCGCGCAGGTAGTCGCTGCCGCCGCTGACGATCTCGACCGGCACCATCAGGGCGCGTTGCGGATACGCCAGCAAGGTTGCCAAACCGATGCGCAGTGGTGCCACCACGGTCAGCCGGGTGTCGGCCACCATCAGGAACAGAGCCATCGCCGAGCAGAAGACCAGCTTGGTCAGCGCCGACGGGCCCTGGCGGAAGAAGGGCGGCGGCGTGCGGTCGATGGTGCCGAGCATGGGCGTGTGGGTCTAGAAAAGCAAAGGCCGGCTGAAGCGACGGCCCCTCGACGGCGGTGTCGCGCCGTCGGCCCCTCGGGGGGATCGCGCCAGGCTTGGGGCGGCCCGGCGCTCTGGCGCGCGCGCCACCCCCACCTCGGTCACTCGCTGGTAAAGATCGAGCCCAGCCGCTCCATGCGCTCCAGGGCCATGCCGCAGCCTCGCACCACGCAGGTCAGCGGGTCTTCGGCCACCAGCACGGGCAGACCGGTTTCTTCGGCCAAGAGGCGGTCCAGGTCGCGCAGCAGGGCGCCGCCGCCGGTCAGCATCATGCCGCGCTCGGCAATGTCGGCGCCGAGTTCGGGTGGGGTTTGCTCGAGCGCGTTCTTGACGCTGGAGACGATCTGGTTCAGCGGGTCCGTCAGCGCTTCGAGGATTTCGTTGCTGCTGATCGTGAAGCTGCGCGGCACGCCTTCGCTGAGGTTGCGGCCCTTGACTTCCATCTCCTTGACTTCGGAGCCGGGGAAGGCGCTGCCGATGTTTTTCTTGATGGCTTCGGCCGTCGGCTCGCCGATCAACATGCCGTAGTTGCGCCGGATGTAGTTGATGATGGCTTCGTCGAACTTGTCACCACCGACGCGCACGCTGCCTTTGTAGACCATGCCGCCGAGCGAGATCACGCCGACCTCGGTGGTGCCGCCGCCGACATCGACCACCATCGAGCCGCTGGCCTCGCTGACCGGCAGGCCGGCACCAATGGCCGCGGCCATCGGCTCTTCGATCAGGAAGACCTCGGAAGCGCCGGCGCCCAGGGCCGACTCGCGGATCGCGCGACGCTCGACTTGCGTCGAACCACAGGGCACGCAGACGATGATGCGCGGGCTCGGGCGCATCATCGAGCGCGGGTGAACCATCTTGATGAACTGCTTCAACATCTGCTCGGTGACGGTGAAGTCGGCGATCACGCCGTCCTTCATCGGCCGGATGGCTTCGATGTTGCCGGGCACCTTGCCCAGCATGGCCTTGGCTTCGGCGCCAACGGCTTGAATGGTTTTCTTGCCGTTGGGCCCGCCTTCGTGGCGGATGGCCACCACCGAGGGCTCGTCGAGCACGATGCCCTTGCCGCGAACGTAGATCAGGGTGTTGGCGGTGCCGAGGTCGATGGCCAGGTCGGTGGAGAAGTAGCGGCGCAGGGATCCGAACATGGTGGCTTGGTGAGGCGGAATGGGGAGGCGGGAAAAAGCGTTTGGTGACAGGTGCGACCGCTCTTGCAATGAAACCCCCCGTGCCGAGCGGCACTGGGGGGTCTCTGATGGGCAGCGATAATAACTGATGCCCCTGCTTCGAGGCCGCTGAAAAGCACCGCCGAAGCGCCTTTTTGCAGCCTCTTTCTGTTTGCCCCTCCTTGATCGATTGCCCATGCCCCTGACCCCGCAAGACGTCAGCCGCATCGCCCACCTGGCGCGCCTGGAACTGCGCACCGAAGAGCAGGCCGCGATGCTCGGCCAGTTGAACGGCTTCTTCCGCATCGTCGAGCAAATGAGCGCCGTTGACACGCGCGGCGTCGAGCCGCTGTACACGCCCTTGTCGGCGGTGCAGGCGGTGGCGCTGCGGCTGCGCGACGATGTCGTCACCGAGGGCGACGAGCGTGCCCGCAACCAGGCCAACGCGCCGGCGGTCGAGGACGGCCTGTTCCTGGTGCCCAAGGTCATTGAATGACACTTGAATTGCACGAGATGGGCGTGGCTGCGCTCGGGCGGGCGCTGGCGGCGCGCCAGGTCTCGAGTGCCGAGCTGGTTGAGCACCAACTGGCACGCATCGCCGCACACGACCAGCTCGGCGCCTTTTTGCATGTCGCCAGCGAAGCGGCCCGAGCCCAGGCCCAGGCCATCGACGCGCGCCGCGGCGCGGGCGAGTCGCTCGGCCCGCTGGCCGGCGTGCCCATCGCCCACAAAGACATCTTCGTCACCGCCGGCATGCCCAGCACGGCAGGCTCGAAGATGCTGGCCGGCTATGCCAGCCCGTTCGACGCCACCGTGGTCGCGCGGCTGGCGGCGGCGGGCGCGGTCAGCCTGGGCAAGCTCAACTGCGACGAGTTCGCGATGGGCTCGGCGAACGAAAACTCCGCCTTTGGTCCGGTGCGCAACCCGTGGGATGCCACGCGCGTGCCGGGCGGCTCGTCGGGCGGCTCAGCCGCCGCGGTGGCTGCCCGCCTGCTGCCCGCCGCCACCGGTACCGACACCGGAGGCTCGATCCGCCAGCCGGCCAGCTTCTCCGGCATCACCGGCATCAAGCCGACCTACGGGGTATGTTCGCGCTGGGGCATGGTGGCCTTTGCCTCCAGCCTGGACCAGGCCGGGCCGCTGGCCCGCTCGGCCGAGGACTGCGCCTTGCTGCTCTCGGCCATGAGTGGTTTCGACGCCCGCGACGCCACCAGCGCCGAGCGCCCGCCGCAGGACTTTTTGGCGCAGATGCTGGCGCCGCGCAACGCCGCAACTGCGGCGCAGCCTTTGGCCGGCCTGCGCATCGGTCTGCCACGCGAGTTCTTTCCGGCTGCCCTCGACGCTGACGTGAACACTGCGCTGCGCGCCGCGCTGGCCGAGTTCGAGCGCCTCGGGGCGACCCTGGTTGACGTCAGCCTGCCGCGCACCGAGCTGTCCATTCCCGTTTACTACATCATTGCGCCGGCCGAGGCCAGCTCCAATCTGTCGCGCTTCGACGGTGTCAAGTTCGGCCATCGCGCCGCGCACTACAGCGACCTGGCCGACATGTACCGCAGGACGCGCAGCGAGGGCTTCGGCGCCGAGGTCAAGCGCCGCATCATGATCGGCACCTACGTGCTCTCGCACGGCTACTACGACGCCTATTACCTGCAGGCGCAAAAGCTGCGCCGCATGATTGCCGACGACTTCCAGCAATGTTTTGCCCAATGCGATGTGATCGCCGGCCCGGTGGCGCCGAGCGTGGCCTGGAAAATCGGCGCGCAAGACAATGACCCGGTCGCCGCCTACCTGGCCGACATCTTCACCCTGCCGGCCAGCCTGGCCGGCCTGCCGGGCATGAGCATCCCGGCCGGCTTCGCGGACTCGAAGGAAGGCGGCGGCATGCCCGTCGGCCTGCAGTTGATCGGCAACTACTTCGCCGAAGGCGCGCTGCTGCACGCTGCGCATGCGTTCCAGCAGGCCACCGACTTCCACACCCGCGCGCCGAAGGGTCTGGCATGACCGCGCCCGCCCTGACCCGCGGCTACGAAGTCGTGATCGGCCTGGAAACCCACGCCCAGCTGTCAACCGCGAGCAAGATCTTCAGTGGCGCCAGCACGGCGTTCGGCGCTGCGCCCAACACCCAGGCCTGCGCCGTTGATCTGGCCCTGCCGGGCACCTTGCCGGTGATGAACCGTGGCGCGGTCGAGCGGGCGATCCGTTTCGGCCTGGCGGTCGGTGCCAAGGTCGCAGCGCAATCCATCTTTGCGCGCAAGAACTACTTCTACCCCGACTCGCCCAAGGGCTACCAGATCAGCCAGTACGAGACGCCAGTGGTGCAGGGCGGGCACCTCGACATCTTGGTGGGCGGGGCGAAGAAAACGGTGCACCTGACCCGCGCCCACCTCGAAGAAGACGCCGGCAAGAGCCTGCATGAGGACTACCAGGGCCAGACCGGCATTGACCTGAACCGGGCCGGGACGCCGCTGCTGGAGATCGTCACCGAGCCCGACATGCGCTCGTCGGCCGAAGCGGTCGAGTACGCCAAGGCGCTGCACACCCTGGTGGTCTGGCTCGGCATCTGCGATGGCAACATGCAGGAAGGCAGCTTCCGCTGCGATGCCAACGTCTCGGTGCGCCGGCCGGGCCAGCCCTTCGGCACCCGGCGCGAGATCAAGAACCTGAACAGCTTCAAGTTCATGCAGCAGGCCATCGACTTCGAGGTGCAATGGCAGATCGACCGCTTGGAAGACGGCCTGACGATTCACCAGGCCACCGTGCTGTTCGACCCCGACAGCGGCGAAACGCGCGCGATGCGCAGCAAGGAAGACGCGCAGGACTACCGCTACTTTCCCGACCCCGACCTGCCGCCGCTGGTGATTGCGCCGGAGTGGATTGAGCGCGTGCGTTCGGAGATGCCTGAGTTGCCGGGTGCCATGGCCGCGCGCTTTGAGCGTGACGACGGTTTGGCCGCCCATGACGCGGCCCTGATGGCGCAGAGCCCCGCCTTCGCGCGCTACTACGAGACCGCGCGCGATGCCTGCAAGCAGCCCAAGCTGGTGGCCAATTGGATGATGGGCGACATCAGTAAACGGCTGAATGCGCAAGGCGTCAAGGCTGAGGAGATTCCTGTGCCGGCGGTCGGACTAGGGGCCTTGATTGCGCGCGTACAGGAAGGAAAGTTGTCCAATGGTGGCGCAAAGCTGTTACTCGACCGACTCTGGACGGGCGAGCTAAGGATTGAAGGTGAGGCGATCGTCGCCGACATGTCCGCAAACCTTAGTGGTCAGGGCAGCATAGGCGCCACTTTAGACGCTCACATCGAGGCACAGGGATTGGCGCAGATGAATGACAGCGGCGCCCTGGAAGCCATCGTGGCCGCCGTCATCGCCGCCAACACCAAGTCCGTCGACGAATACCGTGCCGGCAAGGACAAGGCCTTCAACGCCCTGGTCGGCCAGGTCATGAAGGCCAGCCAGGGCAAGGCCAACCCGGCCCAGGCCGGCGAGTTGCTGAAGAAGAAGCTCGGCTGAGCTACTTGCGCGCGGGGGGCGCCCTGGCCACCGGCTTGGCGGCGGCCGCGCTGGCGGCTTCGTCGCCCGCCAGACCGATCGAGCCCGGCGCGGCGCCGGCCCACAGGCGCTTCAAGCGCCCCAGCTCGGTGTCAAACAGCGCGTTGACGCGCTGCAACTCGGACTTCTGGTTGACCTGGGCATCACGCTGCGCAGCCGCCGCGGCCTCGTTCGCATCCAACTGCTGGCGCAGCTTGGCCGGCAGGGCCTTGCTCTTGTAAAACTCGGCCTCATCCAGCAGAGGCTTGCGCTCCGTCACCAGCTCGGCTTGGCGCTTCTCTGACAACTGCATCGAAGTGCGCAGGTCCGCCAGTGCGGCATCGCGGGCTTTTTGGTGGGCGTCCGCGTTGGGGTAGCGCTGAATCAGATTGCGGTCGCGTTTGGCGGCCTCGACCTTGGCTTTGGCTTCGGCCGCGGCACGCTGCTCGCGCGCCTCTTTCTCAGCGCGCTCTTCGGCTGTCAGGGACGGCGGCACGACGCGCAGCAGCGTGCCGTCGCGGGCCAGCACGCGCTGCTCACGGTCCATGCACTCGCCGATCAGGCGGTCAGACGTCAGGGTGCGGCCGCTGCCGGCCACGCAGGTGAAAACCTGGCCCGAGCTTTGCTGCGCCAGCGCCGCGGGGGCTGCGCCGAGGCACAGCAGGCCGACCAGCAGGTGGCGCTTGAACGATGCAGTGGCGTGGGTCATGGGGTGGGTGTGCGACTGGGTGCGGCAAAGAACAGTGACAACAGCTTACTCAACGCCGTAGCGCTCTCGGTAGGCTGACACGGCCTGCCGAAAACCTGCCAACGCGGCATCGTCAGAGGCGGCCAGATACTGCAACAGGTCGGCCAGGGTCGCAATCGAGACCACGCGCAGATCGAGCTGCGACGTGATGTACTGCACTGCCGACTGCGATTGCTCGACGCCGTTCTGGGCCCCCTTCTCCTGGCGGTCGAGCGCAATGGCCACGCCGACCGGACGCCCCCCCGCGCCTTCGATCAGCGCGATCGACTCGCGCACCGAGGTGCCGGCCGAGACCACATCGTCAATGATCACGACCCGCCCGCGCAACGGCGCACCTACGAGGCTGCCGCCCTCGCCGTGGTCCTTGGCTTCCTTGCGGTTGTAGGCAAACGGCACATTGCGCCCTAGCCGCGCCAGCTCGATGGCCACCGCAGCGGCCAGGGTGATGCCCTTGTAGGCCGGGCCGAACAGCATGTCGAACTCGAGGCCCGAGGTGATCAGGCGCCGTGCATAGAATTGCGCCACGCGGCCGAGCTTGGCGCCGTCGTCGAACAGGCCGGCGTTGAAGAAATAGGGCGAGAGCCGACCGGCCTTGGTCTTGAATTCGCCGAAGCGCAACACGCCGGCATCGACCGCAAATTGCACGAACTCGAGGGCCAGCGCATCGGCAGCGGGCTCGGCGGGGGCGGCTTTCATCGTCATGTCATTCTTTGAGTGAGCGCCACCATGTTTCGCCTCGTGACCCTGAACCTCAACGGCATCCGCTCGGCAGCCAGCAAGGGCTTCGTCGAGTGGGCCGCTCAGCTCGGCGCCGATTGTATGGGTGTGCAGGAGCTCAAGGCCCAGCGCGAGCATGTGGACGAGCGCTTCGACCACGTCGCCGGCCTCGACGGGCACTTCCACTTTGCCGAGAAGAAGGGCTACTCCGGCGTTGGCCTTTACACGCGCAAGGCGCCCAGCGAAGTGCGCATCGGCTTCGGCTCGAAAGAGTTCGACGCCGAAGGCCGCTACGTCGAAACGCGCTACGACACCGCCAAGCGCAAGTTCAGCGTCATCAGCTGCTATTTCCCGAGCGGCTCATCGGGCGAGGAGCGCCAGGCCGCCAAGTTCCGCTTCCTGGCCCGCATGTACCCGCACCTGGTCAAGTTGAAGGCCGAGCGCGAGTTCGTGCTGGTGGGCGACATCAACATCGCGCACCAGGCCATCGACCTGAAGAACTGGAAGAGCAACCAGAAGAACAGCGGCTTCACGCCCGAAGAGCGCGCCTGGCTGACGAAGTTGTTCGACAAGGCCGGCCTGGTGGATGTGTTCCGCACCCTGAACCAGCAGCCCGAGCAATACACCTGGTGGAGCCAGCGCGGCCAGGCCTGGGCCAAGAACGTCGGCTGGCGCCTGGACTACCACTTGGCCACGCCCGGTTTTGCCGCCACCGCCCGGCGCGAGCAGATCGTGCTCGACCCGCGCTTCTCGGACCACGCGCCGCTGGTGATTGACTACGACTTCAAGCTGTGACCTGACAGTCCGTGCTCGCATTGCCCGTTGCGCCCCACAGGGGGGCGTGAGCTGCGGGAGGCGCGGCCGGCTGTGGTCTGGGGTCGTGCCGCGCAAGGTGAATAAGTCACAGCGCCAAGTGGGCAGATTCACCGCCTGCAACGGCGCGGGCCTCCTAGGCTGTCGTTGCCTGCAGATTTTCGGCAGGAGCGATGTAGGAGCCCGACATGTTCGACCTGTTGACTGCGGCGCTTGCCGAGCGGGCCGGCGCGGCACCGGCCGTACCGACCCCGACGCCCTGGCTGGCGCTCATGCTGGACGAGATCGACTACGGCATGTTGCTCCTGGCAGATTGCACGCGGGTGCTGCACGCCAACCACGCTGCGCGCAGCGAGCTCGACGCCACCCACCCGCTGCAAGTTGTCGGTGGTGAGGTGCGGGTTGGGCGGCCACAAGACCTGCCGGCCTTGCGCGACGCCCTGGCCGGCGCACGAGAGCGCGGCCTGCGCCGCCTCATCAACTTGGGGGTCGAGGCGCAACGGGTCAGCGTCGCCGTGGTGCCTCTGGCCACCGGCAGCGACATGTCGCGGCTGACTTTGTTGGTCTTCGGCAAACGTCAGGTCTGCGAGACCCTCTCGGTGCACTGGTTTGCGCGCAGCCATGGCCTCACGCCCGCCGAGGCACGTGTGCTGGCCGCACTGTGCGAGGGTCAGCAGCCGAGTCAGATTGCCAAGGCGCTGGGCGTGGCGTTGTCCACAGTGCGTACGCAAATTGGCAGCATGCGCGCGAAGACGTGCGCTGCAAGCATCCGCGCGTTGGTCCGGCAGGTGGCGGTGCTGCCGCCGCTGGTGGGCGGGTTGCGCGGCACAGCCTTGCACTGAGCTGCGGCTAACATCGCTGCGCAGCCACGGGCCCGACGCCCGGCGCTGCGCGCAATGACCCCCGGTGCGTCTGCTGCTCCCGATCTGTCCTGCCTGCCTGAGGCCCTGCGCACGCTGGCCGCTCGCGGTGTACCGCGCACCTACCGCAAAGGCACCCTCATCATCGAGGAAGGCAGCCACGGGGACACCCTGTACCTGCTGCTGCGAGGCAGGGTCAAGGCCTTCTCGAGCGACGCACGGGGCCGCGAAGTGACCTATGGCGAGTACGACGCGGGCGACTATTTCGGCGAGATGAGCCTGGACGGCGGCCCCCGCGCGGCCAGCGTGATCGCCGTGAGTGCATGCTCGTGCATGGTGCTGGCGCGGCAAACGCTGCAGGAGCACATCGCGGCCGAGCCCGCGTTTGCATTCGAGCTGATCGGGCGCGTGATTCGGCGCGCGCGACTGGCCACGCAGAGTGCGCGCAGCATGGCACTGCTCGATGTGTACGGTCGCGTGGTGCAACTGCTCGAGGCACTGGCCGAGCCGAGGCCCGATGGCAGGTGCGTGATCGCGCTGCGCTTGACCCATGCCGACATCGCCGCGCGCGTCGGCTGCTCGCGCGAAATGGTCAGCCGGCTGCTGAAGGATTTGCAGCGCGGCGGCTACGTCGGCGTGGAGCACGGCCGGCTCCACCTGCTGGGGGCGCTGCCGACGCGCTGGTAGTCAGTGCGGGCGCTGCTTCAACCTAGCGTTTCCCAGCCCTACAAACGCTTACTCGGCGGCTATGCTGGCGGGCGGGCGGGCGATAAACACGGTGGACTGAGGAGACTCTTTGCACGACGGCGGTGGCAGTGGGTTTGCGGGGGCGGCGAGCAGCCCGACGCAGCGGCGCGCGGCGCGACTCGACAGCGCCGCCAGCAGGCCTCCGACCGAGTGGGTGATGACGCTGAATCTTGTCGACAAGCAGCGCCTTTTGGTCATGCTCAGCGACGGCCTTTTGGGGTGCGAAGTGGCGCAAGCCGAGTGGCCTCCCACCGCAGCCACAGTCCTGCCCGAAGCCGTGCGCCGGGCGCTGGCCCGTCTCGACGGAGCGCGGCTGCGGCTGCAACTTGGCGCTGCGCTTGACGCTTGGCCCTGGGAGCGTGAGATCCGGGCGGCGGCAGGTGCTGGGCGCATGGTGCCGCGCTACTTGACCGATCTGCCGCGCGCGGACGCGCTGTTGCCAAACGCGCTGGTGGTCTCTGCAGGCACCCGTGCCGGCGATCTGCAATGCGTACACGCGGCCCAGGTGCATCAGCGGCCGCTGGTGCTCACGGACGCAGCGCTGCCTGCAACGCAACGCCTCGCCCTGGAGCGCAACCTGCGCAGCCAGTGGCTCGGCTCGCACTTGCTCTCTGATGTGCTCGCGCTGGTGCTTGGGCAACTGGACCTGCCCCTGGCCTGCTGTCGCCTGTATGGCGATGGTCTTGCGCCGGTCTCGGGCCCCGAAGAGGGCTGGCGACCCGTCACGGCCTTGAGCGTCGACCTCGTGGGCTCGACCCACCTGCTTCAGTCCCTGGGGGCCGAGGCCTATGCGCACCGGCTTCAGGCGTATCACGAGCGTTGTCGCGATGTGATCCAGCGCTTTCATGGGTCACTCGACACCCCGCAGGGCGACGATGGGCTGATGGCCTACTTCGGCTTTCCCTTGGCAGTGGAAGATGCAGCGGCACATGCCTTGACCGCCGCGTGGCAACTCTCCCAAGGCATCGCCGAACTTGGCCTGCGGGCGCGCATCGGCGTGGCATCCGGGCGCGTGGCGGTGAGCGCGCAGCAGGCCTTTGGGCCCGAGGTGCATTTGGCGGCCCGGCTGTGTGCTGCAGCGCAGCCCGGGCAGGTGTTGGTGGCGCCATCGACGCAAGAGCGGGTGGGCCCCGGCTTCTTGCTTGAGCCTTGCGTCGGGAGCTTGTCGCTGAAGGACTTCGGCGACCTGAAGCTTTTGTACAGGCTCGACGGCGTCGGGGTGTCCTCGACGCTCATGGGCCAGGGCCGGGGCGCAAGCGGCAGTGGCAGCTTTGTCGGGCGCCACCAAGAACTGTCCTTGCTGCGCAAGGCCTGGCAGGCCGCGTGCGCCGGCAGGCTTCAATGGGCCGTCGTCCACGGTGAAGCCGGGGTCGGCAAGTCCCGCCTCTTGCTGGAGTTTTCGCGTGAGCTGTGCGGCCAGGGCCAGCGCTGCCTGGCGCTGACGGGCCACGCCCAGTTGGGCAGCAGCCCGTTCGCTGCAGTGGTCGACGCACTGCGACAGCATTGGGCCATCGATGCGACGGCGGACGCCGCCAGCCTGCGGCACCGCCTGGTGGCCCTGCGGGTGTTACCGCAAACCGGCGATGCCGAGGACTTCGGCGTGCTCGCGCGGCTCTTGGGGTTGTCGCGTGGCGACGAGGGGCCGCCCGAGCCGGCCGGGCAGCGGCGCTGGAGCGATTTGCTGCTGGAGTGCCTACAGGCGCTCGTCGAGCCTGGCCCCTTCTGCCTCTTCGTGGACGATGTGCACTGGCTCGACCCGTCCAGCGTCGATCTGTTGCGCCGCCTGCGCGCCGCCTGTGCAGCGCGCCCGTTGTTGGTCGTGTCGGGTGAACGCAGCGCGCCGGGCCGGGCGCTGCAGCTGCCCGGAGCCGCCTCGCTCGAACTGCACGGACTCAGCGAGGTCGCGGCCACCGAGTTGGCGCGTGAACTCGGCCCGGCCCTACCTGAGCGGGTGCGCCAGCGCATCATCGAGCGCGCCGAAGGCATCCCGCTCTACCTTGAAGAGTCGCTGCGTATGCTGAGCCAGGGCGGCGCCCAGGCGGGCGCTGAGGTGCCCGCCAAGCTCGAAGACATGCTGATGGTGCGCCTTGACGCACTCGGCCCTGACCGCGCGCTGGCCCAGCTGATGTCGGTGCTGGGGCGCGAGTGCAGTGCCGCCCACCTGCAAGCCTTGCTTGAGCAGGACGATCCCTTTGTGAAGCGTGCGCGGCAGCAAGGCAGTGTGGAGGCGCTGACGGACTGCGGCCTGCTGCAGCCACTGGACAGTCCGCTGGCAGGCTACCGTTTCAAGCACGCGCTGCTGCGCGACGCGGCCTATGCTTCCTTGTGGACGCATGACCGCAAGCGCCTGCACGGGCTGTGCGCCGATCTGATCGAGCGCGCTAACCCCGAGCTTCAGCAGCAACGCCCAGAGCAACTGGCGCAGCACTTGGAAGCCGCGGGCCGCCTTGAGCCCGCGCGGCGGGCGTGGTCAAGGGCTGCCCAGCTGGCCGCAACCCGGCATGCGCACCACGAGACAGTGGAGTTGGCGCAGCGCGGCCTGGCACTGCACACCCAGCCGCACGACGACGCCGACCATGCGCGCAGCGCGATGCAACTGCACTTGCTATTGGCGTCGGCGCAGATCGCCTTGCGCGGCTATGGCAGCGCGGAGGTCGAGGTGGCCTACCAGGCCGCGGAGCGGGCCAGCCATCAGTTGGCGGATGCGACGTATGGCTTGCGCGTTCGGCTTGGCCTGGAGGCGTGTTACGTCATGCGTGGGGATCTACCGCGCGCCAGCGAACTGGCCCAGGCCGCCGTTGCTAGCACCGACTGGGCGCGCGACATGCGTCTGGCGCTGCAATCCCGCTGGGCCCTGGCCAATGTCCAGTTCCACCAGGGCGACTGGTCTGCCGCGTTGGCCGGTTTCGACGACTGCCTGGCCCGCTATCAGATCGACCAGTACCGCCGCAGCGGTGTGCAGGACCCGGCAGTGATTTGCCTGGGCTACTCGGCATGGATTCACTTCGAACTCGGCCAGGCGGACGAGGCCTTGCGCCGCATCGATCGCATGCTGGCCTTGGCCACGGCCTTGCAGCACCCGTTCAGCCACGGCGTGGCCCTTGGCTTTGCGGCCAGCATCAAGCGCCTTTGCGGCGATGTCGATGGCGCCTGGCCACACGCGTTGGAAGCAGTGCGCGTGTGTGAGCGCGGCGGCTTCCAGGTCTGGCTGGCCCATGCCTGGATGGTGCGTGGGCAGTTGCGCAGTGACCGCGGCGAAGTGCGCGAAGGCGCCGACGACATGGACCATGGGTACGCCCTCTGGGTCGAGGGGGGCGCGCGGATTTCGTGCGCCACCTACCTCGCGACGCAGGCCGAGGTGCTGTTGCGCCAGGGCCAGACGCAGCGTGCTGCCAGCCAGCTAGAGACGGCGTGGCAGATCAGTCGGCAGATCGGCGAACGTTACTACCAGGCCGAGTTGCTGCGCTTGCAGGGCCTGTGCGCATGGCAGGCGGGTGAGCAACTGTCCGGCGAGCGGGCTCTTCTGGAGGCGCTGGCCCTGGCCGAGCGCCAGTCCAAGCCGGGCCTGGCTCTGCGCTGTGCCGTGTCGCTCGGCGCGCTGCAGGTCGCCCAGGGCCGCTGGCAGGAGCCCGTGCAGCGGCTTCGCCGCTGGTGGCGCCAGGTGCCGCAACATGGCCGCTGCCGCGACGCCCGCTGGGCCCGACAGGCCTTGCTTTGCTGGGAGGCAGGCCAGGCCTTTGATTCATTGACACACACGCCCTGGGAGCCGCGATGAGCCGATACCACCGACGCAAGTTCGACCTGGCAGATCTGAGGCAGCCAGACGGCAGCACGGCCCAACCCGCCGAGATCGTCAACCGCGTGCTCTTCGATTGGTGGTGCGACGAGGGCGAATTGCCACAACCCTGCGTGCCGGGCCGCCTGAGCGACCGCCTCAAGTACATCGACAGCTTGGCGTGCGAACCCAAGACCCTTCCGAGTCGCGCACTGCGCCAGAACGACCCGGCGCCACCTTTCAACGAGCAGGCGCCGCAGGGTTTTCGGCCCGCCGTGCTGCTGAGCAAGCCCGCGCATATCCGCCAGGCGCTGACCGACAGCGCCAACTTCAGCAACCTGCCCTATGCGGCGCTGGGCGGCGCCAGCTTCCTGCTGGGGCTGGACCCCGGTGCGGGCTACAACGACGTCGACTGGCATGCGCAGCAGCAAGCGCTGGTCAAGGCAGCGCTTGATGCCTACTCGCCTG
>JANNGJ010000172.1:0-2398 GCA_031403815.1 Burkholderiales bacterium
ATGCCCACTGCCGCATCAGCCTGGCCGCTGGCGATGGCGGCGGCCACCGCCACATGCGTCTCTTCGCAGGCGCCGTGAAAACCGGCAATGCGTTCAGGCTCGATGCCGGCCTGTGCCAGCAAGTGCTCCGTGAGCAGGCGCGTGCCCGAACCGGGCTGGCGGTTGATGAAGCGCAACCCCGGCCGTGCCAGGTCCGCAATACTGACGACGCCGTGGGGATTGCCAGGTGCCACCAGCAAGCCTTGAGTACGGCGGTGGCAGGCAATCAACTTGTGCCGGCCCGGCTTGAGCAGGCTCTTGAGCGCGCGCGCAAAGCCCGGCGGCTTGCCTGCGGCCAGCAGCGGCACGTGAAAGCCCGCGACATCGCAGCGGCCCTGGGCCAGCGCCTGCAAGGCATCGGTGCTGCCGGCAAAGCGCAAGTCGATGTGCAGGCCGTGGGCGTCGGCCTGGTCGCGCAGCAGCGGCAAGGCCAGGTCGTGGCTGGCGTAGACCGTGAGCACCTCGTGCGCGGCGTCGAAGGCCAGGGTCAGCACACGCTCAAGCTCACTGCGCAGCGCGTCGATGTGCGGCGCAAGACGCGTGCGCGCGCGCATCTCGGCCCACAGCAGACGCTCGGCCAGCGGCGTCAGGCGGGCGGGTTGGCCCTTGGCCCAGACCACCAGCTTGGCGTCGAGTACGCCCTCCCAATGTTTGAGCAGACCCCAGGTGTGACGGTAAGAGCTGCCCGACAGACGCGCGGCAGCGCTGATCGAGCCGCTGTCGCGCAGGCTGCGCAGCAGGTCGATCAAGGGGTTGGCCAGCGTGGCGCCGCGCTGGATGGCGTCGGCGACGAAGTGGTAGTCGAGGTGGATGCCGCGACGGGGCGGGCGAGTGGCCATGCCGGACAATACAACGCACCCACTCGACCGCCCACCGCCATGATCCAGCTGCACTACTTTCCCGGCAATGCCAGCATGACCACGCACCTGCTATTGCGTGAACTCGGGGCGCCGTTTGAGCTGAAATTGGTGGACCGCGCGAACGCAGCGCACAAGAGCCCCGAGTACCTCAAGCTCAATCCGAATGGGCTGATCCCGGTGCTGGTCGATAGCGACCTGGTGCTCTACGAAACTGCGGCGATCCTGCTTCACCTGGTGGACACGCACCCTGCTGCGGGCCTGGCGCCATCCGTGCTCGGCAGCGCGGAGCGGGCCCAGTTCTACAAGTGGCTGGCCTGGCTGTCAGGCAGCGTGATGCCGATGATGCAGCACTACTTCTACGGCGAACGCATGGTGGCCCCGGGCAACGCAGCCGGTGCGCTCGAAGTCAAAGCTCAAGCCGAAGCCCGCTTGAACGGGCTGTTCGACCAGATCGAGGCCCGGTTCGCCGGCCACGGCGGGCCCTGGTTCCTGGGTGATCGCTTCTCTGCGCTCGACCCTTACGTGTTCATGTTCTGCCGCTGGAGCCGCGGCTTCGCGCGGCCGGCGCGCACGCTGCCGCACATCGCACCCTTCCTCGAACGCATGCTGGCGCGCGCTTCAGTGCAGAAGGTGTTCGAGGTCGAAGGCTTGTCGGCGCCGCTGGTCTAGCTGCGACCCGCGCGCTTGCACGCTACAGCGATCCGCTGATCCGCAGGCGCTCCAGGCGCAGCGCGATGTGCTGCTGCATCTCGGCCAGCTGCTTTTGAAGCGCGGGCAGCGCGCCGGCATCGGTGCACACATCGATCTGGCGCTGCAGTTCGGTGGCCTCGCGCATCAGGGTCACCTCGTGCGGCACCACGCCGGCATCCTTCAAGACCTTCATGGCCATGCGCAACTCGACCGGCGTTTCGTCGTAGCCATCACCAAAGGTGAGCGGCTTGCCGTAGCTCGGCGCGGCTTGAAGCTCGCCGCTGGCCTGGCTGGCTTGCAGCGCTTGGCCAATGTGGTCTTCCAGCAGTTGCAGGCGCTGGGCGCGCTTGTCTTCGGCCGTCATTGCTGCGCTTGCTGGCTGTGGTCGCCGAGGGCTTCGAGCCAATGGCGCGTCAGCGGCGTGATGGGCTTGACGAGCACGCGCTCGTTGAGCACGGCGCGGCCGAGCGCCTTGCGGCTGCCGCGCGCACAGGCGGCGAGCAAGGTCTGGTCGATGACGTCGCGCTGGGCATGGCTGCCGCCCAGGCGCTGGGCTGGGGCGCGCGCGGCATAGAGAAGGTCAGCAGCCTCGTCGGTGTCGCCGCGGGCAAAGGCGATCAGGCCGCGCGCCAGGGGCAGGCCCACCTCGCGCGCCACGGCATGGTTGTCGCGGCGCGCTTCGGCCGGCGCCAGGGCCCGCTCGGCGCAACGCGCCAGCCAGCGCTCGGCAGCCGCGCCATCGCCGGCCATCAGCATCGGCAGCAGCACATGCACGTCGTTGAAGGCGTAGTGGCCGGCCTCGCCCTGCA
>JANNGJ010000173.1:0-6373 GCA_031403815.1 Burkholderiales bacterium
AGCCGCCGATGTCTCCCGCTGTGCCCTGTGCCAGCACGGCCGGTCCCAAGTCGATGTTGCGACCTGCCTGCAGGAGCAGTTGGCCGGGGCCGCGAATCTCGACCGCCAACGGCGCGCGGAAGTCACCTGTGTCGGCGCGCACTTCCGTGAAGTCGCCCGGCTCCAGGTTTTGCAGGCGCAGGCTGGGCCCTACGATGTCGACACCCGCCCAGATGCGACTCGGCGCGGTGAACACCACGCTCGTTGAAGTGCCTGCCATCACGACACTGCCCGTCAACGCCTGCAGCTCGAACACGAATGGCGCGTCACCGTCACGCGAGACGATTCTCGGCTGGCTCCCGTTGGTCTGCAGGCCCAATCGTCCATCGAGTTGACGCGCCGCGATGTTGGCGAGAGCAAAGTTTCCAGTCGGGGAGATGACGCTGCTGGGTGCCCGGTCGGATCCATAGAAGCCGGCGTTAAAAAGCGACCCCCCAGCCAACATCACCGCCGACGCGCTCTGAGATGGGAAAGTTGTGACGGCGTCGGCAAACAACGGGCCCGTGATGTCGCCATTGAACGCCACAAACTCAAGACTCGCAGGGAACGCACCCGGCAGGCCCGTATTGACAGAGTTGATTGAAGGCAGGCGGTTGAACGTACGCCATTGGGGTGCGAGAACAGCGGTGTAACTCAGGTCGCCGCTCTTGGCCGCCACGCCAGCTCTGCTGTTCTCAGAGTAGGTGAAGAACGTGGAAAAGCTCCCTTGCGTGCCAAAGCTGGGGCCGCTGGCAGGGTCGGTGGTGTCCCTGTTCGCCACGAACAACGTGGTCGGGTTGCTGATGGTCTGGAGCGCCAGCGAACCACCCGCCACCACATCGAGGCTGGCGCCCTCGGGTACGCTGCCACTGCTTGCACCCATGATGTAGAGCTGGGTTGCGCGGGTCGTACCGATACTCCCCGCCGCCTCGACGGTTCCGACACCCCGACTGACCATGAATCCGCCGCCGACGATGTCGCCGCCCGCGCGCACGGCCAGGTCCCCACCGCCTTGCACGTCTACCTGGCGTACCAGGTCGGTGCCTCTGAACGTGCGCCCGCTGGTAGGCAGCACGGCAGTCAGGTTACTGATGTCGGCGCCGGCCACGATGTCGATGTCTCCGCCACCCAGCGTACCGACCCCTTGCTGGAACCGCGGCCGGTAGCTCCACCAATCGGTCGGCTGCAGCGCGGCAAATTGATTGTTGGGTTGACGCGGACGCCTCAACCACTCGTTCACCCACAAGTCGCCCGCGGCGCTGGTGGCACCCACCACCGAGCCGCCAGCGCGAATGGAGATGCTGCCCCCGTCAACGGCCCAGCGGTTGTTGCCGCCGGCCACGACATCGGCTGCGCCGATGCGTCCCGCGGTGTAAATCGTCGACTGCACACTCCCGATGCGTACATCATCGGCCGCAGCCAGATCAATGCGTCCGGTACCCGTGCGAAGCTTGGCTTGGGCGCCCGCCAATAGCAATGATCCGCTCTGTGCCGCCGGGCTGGACGCGCCCCGCACCGTCAGCGGATTGGCCGCCAGCAGATCCGCTCCGGCCGCCAGGCGCAAGCTCCAGGTGTCGCCAGCGCGGATGTTGTCGTTCGGCGAACCCAAGGCGCTGTTGAGCGTCAAGTCGCCCGTGGCGCGAAGCGTGAGCGTCCCAGGCTGCTCGCCAGACAGCCATTGGGCATTGGTCAAGTCCCACACAGCATCCAGACTCAGGTTGCCTGTACTGCGCACTTCGGTAGCGCCCAGCACGCGTGCACCGGCCAGCGCGCCGGTCTCGTCACGCAAGCTACCCAACACCGGCGGCCGATTGACCGCGCTCACGAAGGTCGCATGATCAGCCGCGAGCGCGTCGATCTGCGTGCTGCCGATCAAACCACTCGCCGCATAAGTGCGTGTCGCTTCAACGTCAACAGAAGCCGGCCGGTCTCCTTCGGCACCCCGCGTCCGTGCGGCCAAGCCCGCCGCGCTCCAGCGCTGGACGGTACCTTCGAGGCGCGACGCACCCATCGTATTGTTGGCGTCGCGACTGACCCCGAAGGTCACTGAGCCAACGGGTCCGGCGTCGCCAGCGCGAACATCGATGCTGGCTGCGCGATCGAACACCAGATCGCCTTCGGAGGTGGCGATGCGAACGTCACCGCCGCGAGCAGCCGCCTGGGTTCCATTCGCCACGATGCGGCTGCCGGCAGCGAGCGTGACACCCTGCGCCGCGTAGAGATTCACTTGCGCGCCACCACGCGGCGCGCCTGTGCCCACGACGCCGGCCACATCAATACGTCCTGCATCGGCTGACAAGGTCACGCGCCGGGCGGCCACACTGTCTGCCGCCGCAACGTTGATGTCGCCGGTGCGCACACGCAGTTCGCGCTGCTCGCCAAAGCCACCCACATTGAGCGCTGTATTCAAAGCGGAGAAGTTGCCCAACGTTGCCACATCCAAAGCCATCGACCCCGAGCGCTCAACGCCGGAAGCTCGGCCCAGTAGTTCGCCATTCAGATCGAGGCGGCTGCCGCGCACGGCCACTCTGCCAGCGCCGCCGGCGCCGGCGGCGGATACGTCGATTCGGCTTCCAGACTGCACCTGCACGGCGCCAGTAGTGGCCGTGATGGCAATGCCACCCCCGTCAGCGGTAGCGATCGTGCCGTTGAAACTCTTCAACTCACCGCGGGCGTCTAGCACGCCACCGCTGGCCACGGTCACGCCGTCGTCAGCGTCGGAGCCACGGGCCGCGACGTTGATCTGTCCAGAGCGAGCCAGCACCTCGGTTGCGATCAAGACCCGCTCACCCTCCAGCGTCAGCCGACCACCAATCTGGCCGGCGCCAGCGGCAATCGGGGTGGTGGACACCGACGTGCTCCTGACAGTCAGGGGGGCGTACACAGGCAAGCCCGCCTGCGAGGTGTCCGCGGCGCTGAGAGTCTGGTTTGAGCCGCCGTCGGCAACCACCCTGGGTGCGTCGAGCGTCAGCGCGCCCGCTGCACGCAAGGAGCCCTCACCCCGGCTCAGTATCCCGTTGGTGCCGTTCAGCGTCACCGACGCGAAGCCAGAAACCGCCTTGTCGCCTGCGCCGAGCGTGATGGTTTGGGCTCTGGCTGTCAGCGCGCCAGCCCCAGATTCAGCCACGCTGCGGACTACTGAGCTGTTGGTCAACTCCAGCTCCCGCGCGGTAATCAGCGCCTGCGCCCCTTGGCCGCTGACACCCACCCCACGCAGCGTCGGCGTGTCGAGGGTCAGTCGCGCCAACTGCCCCGACCCCAAGGTCGTGTCACCGAGCAGGTCGATCGCACCGTAGGCACGAATGGCGAGTTCATCCAGATTCGCGAATGCGGCCAAGTCGTTGTTCGACAGCACCAGGCCACCGAGCCCGGCTTGTCCGGTCGTCGAACCCAGGCTCACCTGAACAGACGACAGGCTCACCGAACCTCCGGCAGCGCCAACTGTCCCCGCACGAAGTTGCCCGAGCGACTCCGTCGCCCGGGTGGCATCGATGAGCAAGGATGCCTCTGCGCTCAAGCTGGCGCCCGCCGCAATGCGCACTTCGCCGCCAGCAGCGCTGGCAGCACCGCGGTCAACGCGGGCCTGCGCTCCGGTGCTCAGCCGCACGAGCGCGCCCGAGCTCTCGGCCTCGATGACCTGTGGCACCTTGCCGCCGGGCGTACCCGCAGCCTCAAGCGCACTGCCAGCGCGCACATCGATCAGTTCTCTCGCGCTCAACACCAACTCGGGCAAAGTGACCTTGCCGGCGCTGCTGTTGGCCACGACAACCTCGCTGGCTGTCGTGGTCACCGCGATACCCTGGGCAGTGTCTTTGCGCGTGCCTCCCAACAGCACACTTGCATTGAGGCTCGTGAGCGACGCGCCGGCGATCTGCAGCACGTCAGCGCCAAAAGTGCTGTCACCCACTTGGTCGACCACTGCGATCCGGCTGCCACCGATGTCGACTTCAGCGGTGCGCCCAGCAAGCCTGGAGGGGGAGGTCGTCGCTGCCGTTTCGAAACTGCCGGCAAACGTCAGCGCAGATGCGCCTTCGATCGAAAGCCGCCCGGCATCCCAGGGGGCACGGGGTGCTGCGCCGCGACTCAACGAAGCCTGATCGGCGAAGAACGCGGCGCCCGACAGGTTGAAGTCGGACGAGCGCCGAACCGCCGACCCGGGGCTGATCACCACGCCCACGCTCTGCGACTCGCTGATCCCGGTGCCCCCGGCCGATCGAAAGCCTGCAACAACAATATCGCCATTGGCGAGCCGGGTCGACTGGTTGGGCTGCAGGCTGCGGTAGGCGGCGCCGGTCTGCAATTGCACGAGGTAGGCGTCGGGCAACAGGGCATAGCGGGCCGGCAGCAACACATACTCACCCGCCGCCACGACGCTGCCCGTGCCGACGCGAATGCTGTCGTAGAGCGCGGCATCGCGCCCATTGCCGAGCGCAAAACCCGATCCGACGTCTTTCAACGACGCAATGTCAGCGTCGAACGGCATAGTGGTCAAGCGTGCCGAAGGAATGATCACAAAGGTGTTGTCGCGCAGCGTGATGTCGGTGTCGCCACCGTTGCCAGGGACGAACTCGGCGGCCTGCACGTCACCGCCGCCGCCGATGTTCACGGTGGAACCAAGGCGCGCGTCGACCGTTCGCGCCTGAAACTCGATTCGCTTGCCTGCAGCACTCACGGCATCCAGATTGGTCGCTGCAACGCCGCCGCCGTCCACGTAGGTCCAGTTCAAGCCGGCCTGGGTGCGACCGTAAGGCACGGTCAGGTCGGCACCCGAAACCGAGGTCACGCTGCCTTCGCTCAGGTCGATCCGCGCGCCGGCCAACAAGTCGATCTCGCCGTGCGGCGCCTTCAGCACCCCGCCTTGCAAGATGGTGTCGGCTTCCAATCGCAGCTTTCCGCCAGCCGAATAGACGCTGCCGCCTGCATTGCCGCTGCTCGCCACGCGCAGCTCACCCCCGGCGACCGGTCCGCCACCAGCTTGTTCCGTCACGGCAATGGTGAAGGAAGTGCGTGTGGCAGGGTAGACCTGCGCCGCACGCAACTCGACATCTCCGACGGTGGTCAGGCTGCCCGTCTGCTGCGCGACGGTTGACCCGCCGGTCTCTGAGTTCAGGTTCACCGGCCGGCCGATCAGGCGGATGTCGCCGGCGCTCTGAATGCGTGTCAGCGCCGTGCCGTTGATCGTCAGGCTGCCGAACATGTCCACCGTCCCGGCGTCCACCTCGAACAGACCCGAGCCACGCCGCGTTGGCAGCGCGGGAGAAGCAGTGCCGCCCGCGATATCCCAGCGCACCTGATCGCCTTCGACCCGCTGCCTCGTGCCAAGTGACTGGCCGATCGATACGGTCGCGCCCTGCAGCAAGATGTTGCTGTCACCCATCACGTCGAGCAGCGGCGCGTCAAGCCGAATGCCGCGCACGAAATCGAGCGTCGAGGACCCTCTGAACTCGATTCGGTTCTCGGACTGCAGACGCAGTTTGTCGAACCCTGCAGCGGTGAGGGCCGCCACGTTGACGGTGGCATCGACGCGGCCGGCTTCAATAGCCGAGGCGCTGGCTGCCGGCGTCACGATGATGCGCCGTTCGTCGGGCAATGTCGGTTGTCCATCGGGGCGAATCTGCTCCAGCGCGAAGCTGCCACCGGCAGCGCCAGCGGACCCGGCGTGGCCGATCAGCTCGCCCGCCAGCTCGGTGCGAGCTTGCGACTTGACGATGATCGCGCCCGCCTGACCCCGCAGTTCCTGGGCCACGTACGAAGGCGATTGCTCGGACGTCGCGACATCAACCGTTCGGCTGGTGCCGCTCACATCGACGCGCGCGCCTGCGGCAACGTTGACGCCGGAGTTGTGGGCCTCCAGCGTGACGGTGCCGCCATTGACCACCGTGCCTTGCACCAGGCCGCGGTCGTTCGGCACCGGAACGAACACACCGGCTGTGGAAACCAAGCCGGTGCTGCCGATGCGCACCCCCGCACTGGAAAGGTCCAAGCCGCCGGTGGCGGTGGCACTCACCCTGCCGCCTGGGGCAATGATGCTGCCGTCAATGAAAACGCCGTCCTGCGCCGACAGGCTGATGTCGCCTCGTGGGTCAGTCCGGATCGACGCTCCCTGCTGGAGATCGAGCACGGCGGCGCCCGGCACTGCGCCGGCCCGAGCGTTCAAAACCAGCGAGGCAGGCAAGCGTTGTGCGTCGGGCAGAGTTTGCAGAGTCGCGATCGCGGCGAGATCGCCACCCGTGACAAGGCCACTGGCGGCCAGCGGGTCGATCACCCAGTTCTTCTGCTGCACTCGAAGTTCGGTGTCCCGCAGGATGTCAATGCTGCCGTTGGTGGTGAGAGTGACCCTGGAGAATCCGTTGTC
>JANNGJ010000174.1:0-4234 GCA_031403815.1 Burkholderiales bacterium
TCACCACCTCGCGCGAGAAGCGGCCGGCCGATGAACTGGTGCGCGAGCCGCTGGCCGGCTGCGTGCTGCAAGTTCGCGTCGAGGTGCCGGGGCTGCCGGCGAATTTCGCCTTGATCTGAGGATCGCCATGAACTACACCCAGTACGGCTCTTTGCGCGACCGCGTCGTCTTCATCTCCGGCGGCAGCTCCGGCATCGGCGCCGAGCTGGTGCGCGCCTTCGCGGCGCAGGGCGCGAAGGTGGCGTTCTGCGGCACCAAACCCGAGGGCGGCAAACCGCTGATCGAAGAAGTGGTCGCCTCGGGTCACACCGAGCCCTGGTACGCGCCCTGCGACGTGCGCGATGTCGTCGCCTACCAGGCCCTGCTCGCCCGCGTGGTGAGTGAGCTCGGCCCCGTGCGCGTGCTGATCAACAACGCCGGCCGCGACGACCGGCACAAGATGGAAGACGTGACGCCCGAGTTCTGGGACGACCGTCTGGCGCTCAATCTGAAGCATTACTTCTTCGCGATCCAGGCCGTCGCGCCCGGCATGGAGAAGGCCGGCGGCGGCAGCGTCATCAACATGGGCTCCGTGAGCTGGATGCGCGGGCGGCCGAACCTCGTCGGCTACACGACGGCCAAGGCCGGCATCCTGGGCCTGACGCGCACCTTGGCGCGCGAGCTCGGACCGCGCAACATCCGCGTCAACGCGCTGGTGCCGGGCGCCATCGTGACCGACCGCCAGACCGCACTGCACCGCGACCCCGTGGCCGACCAGCAGTTCCTCGACGCGCAGTGTTTGAAGATTCGCCTGGACAGCGGCCATGTCGCGCGCGCCACGCTGTTCCTCGCCGCCGACGACAGCGACGGCATGACGGGCCAGCATGTGCTGGTCGATGCCGGCATCGCGCAGCAATCCGTGATCACCTGAAACCGTGAACGCGAAGAACCCGACCCCCGACACCTCGCGAGCCCACCTGCTCGCGCAAGCGCAGGCCCAGCGCGAGTGGGACCTGGTCGTGATCGGCGGCGGCGCCACTGGCGTGGGCGTGGCGCTCGACGCCGCGGCGCGCGGCTTCTCGGTGTTGCTCTTCGAGGCCGAAGATTTCGCCAAGGGCACCAGCTCGCGCGCGACGAAACTCGTTCACGGCGGCGTGCGCTACCTGGCGCAGGGCAACATCTCGCTGGTGCGCGAAGCGCTGCACGAGCGTGCGACCCTGTTGGCCAATGCGCCGCACCTGGCGCAGCCGCTGGCCTTCGTGATGCCGGCCTACCGGATTTGGGAAGCGCCGTTCTACGGCGTGGGCCTGAAGATGTACGACGCGCTGGCCGGCTCGCGCGGCTTGGGCCCCACCGAGTTCTTGTCGAGTGCCAAGACGCGCGAGTTGTTGCCCACGGTGCAAGCGAAGGGCCTGACCGGCGGCGTGAAGTATTGGGACGGCCAGTTCGACGATGCACGCCTGGCCGTCACACTGGCGCGCAGCGCCGTGGCGCAAGGCGCCGTCGTGCTCAACCATTGCCCGGTGACGGCCCTGCGGCGCGAGGCCGGCAAGCTGATCGGCGTCGTCGCGCGCGATGCCGAGACCGGCGTCACGCTGACGATCCAGGCCAAGTGCATCGTCAATGCCACGGGCGTCTGGGTCGATGACCTGCGCAACATGGACTGCGACGAAGGTGCGGCCGAAAAACCCGGCATCGTGGCGCCGAGCCAGGGCGTGCACCTGGTGGTCGACCGCGCCTTCCTGCCCGGCACCCACGCGCTCTTGGTGCCCAAGACGGAAGATGGCCGCGTGCTGTTTGCCGTGCCCTGGCTGGGCAAGACCATCCTGGGCACCACCGACACGCCGCGCGACGACATCGTGCGCGAGCCCGCGCCCTTCAAGGAAGAGGTCGAGTTCATCCTGCGCGAGTCGGCGCGCTACCTGTCCAAGGCGCCGACACGCAAGGATGTGCGCTCGGTCTGGGTTGGTCTGCGTCCGCTGGTCAAACCCGGTGGCGACGATGGCGACAACACCAAGCAGCTCTCGCGCGAACACACCGTACTGGTCGGCCGCTCAGGCCTCGTCACCGTCACCGGCGGCAAGTGGACCACCTACCGCGCGATGGCCGAAGACGTGCTCGACCGATGCTTCGACCGCAAGCTGCTGCCGCGCAAGGCCAAGGGCGTGACGGCCACGCTGCCCTTGCTCGGCGCCGCATCGAAGTCGAAGGGCGTGTCGATGACGCAATCGCCGGGCGAGCACCTGTATGGCAGCGAGGCGGCGCTGCTGCACAAACTGCCCGGCGCATCGAATTGGCTTTGGAGCGACGCCGAATCGGGCCAGGGCGGCCTCAGCGAAGCGATGGTGCGTTTTGCCGTGCGCAACGAAATGGCGCGCACGGTTGAAGACGTGCTGGCGCGCCGCTCGCGCCTGCTCTTCCTCGACGCCGCCGAAGCCGCGCGGCAAGCGCCCGCGGTGGCCGCGATCCTGACTGACGAACTCGGCAGCGACTTCGATGCCGCGGCGTCGCAGCGCAGCTTCGAGGCGCTGGCGGCGCAGTACCAGCGCTTGCCCTGACCGCGGTTCGTCCTGACCGCCGTTCGCCTTCACCACCGCTCGCCGTTACCCCCCCCCCGTCCGCCCTGAGCTTGTCGATGGGTCAGCGCCCACCCTTCGACAAGCTCTGGGCGAACGGGAGGTCGGCAATGCGGCGGGTCAGCCGTCGGAGTATTTCACCGAGCAGCCGTAGGCGCGGGTCACCGCTTGCGCCACGGCCTTGCCGGCCAGCACATCGGCGAGTGCGGCGTTGACATAGTTCTTCGCCGTCTTCACATCGGCCGGGTTCGAGCTCGGCTTGTCGTCGATGCCGCCGGCATACACGAGGGTGCCCTTGGCGTCGACCACATACATGTGCGGCGTGGTGCGTGCGCCGTAGGCGCGGCCGATCTTGCCGTCGCCGTCCATCAGCGTCGCGCTCGGGGCAGCGCCTTGTTTTTGCGTCCAGGCCAGCATCTCGGCGGGCTTCTTGAAATCGTAGTGACTGGGGTGGGTCGAGTTGACCGACAACCAGACCACGCCCTTGGCGCTGGCCGCTCTTTGTGTCGCCTGCATGTTGGCGCTGTCGTAGTGCTTGCGCACGTAGGGGCACTCGGGGTTGACCCACTCGAGCACGACGGTCTTGCCTTTCAACTCGGCCAGCGAGACGGTCTTGCCACTCGCGTCGGTGGCGCTGAAGGCCGGCGCGGCCTGGCCCACGGTGGCGCTGGCGGCATACGCAGCACCACCGGCCAGCAACAACGCGAACACCAGCGGGGTCAGGGTTTTCATACTCAGCATGACAACAACTCCAAAAGGCACGCGATGAACGGCATCAAGGGCCCACCAACGCATCGCGCAGCGTTTGTGGGCTCAGCAATTCGGGCAGCAGGGTCGGCAGGGCCTGGCCGGGTTTGTAGATCGCATACACCGGCACGCCGTTGCGGCCCAGGCGCGTCAGTTCGGCGCTGATGGCGGCGTCGCGGCGCGTCCAGTCGGCGCGCATCAACACGACGCGCTTGGCGTCGAGGTCGGCCAGCACGGCGGCGTCGCCCAGGGTGGTGCGCTTGTTGACTTGGCAGGTCACGCACCAGGCCGCGGTGAAATCGACGAAGACGCTGCGGCCCTCGGCATTCAGCGCTGCCACGCGCTCGGCGCTCCAGGGCTGCCAGCGCACATCGTCCGCGCTGGCGGGCGATGCGGCATTGGCCTCGCGCCAGCTCGGCAGGGCCCAACTCAGGGTCACGCCGAGCAGCACCACACCCAGAGCGCTCCACGCCGCGCGGGCGTAGCGCCCGCTGTCGATGCGGCCCCAGGCCCAGAGCGCGAAGGCCAGCGCCACCAGCACCGCGAGCAACGCGGTCACGCCGTCGATGCCGGTCTGCTGGCCGAGCACCCAGGCCAGCCAGACCACGGTGGCCAACATCGGGAAGGCCAGCGCGGTCTTGAAGGTCGCCATCCACACGCCGGGTTTGGGCATCGCGCGTGCGAGGGCGGGCCAGGCGCTGGCAAGCAAATAGGGCAGGGCCATGCCGATGCCGAGCGTGGCAAACAAACTCAGGGCCTGCACGGTCGGCAAGGTAAAGGCCAAGCCGAGTGCGGCACCCATGAAGGGTGCCGTGCACGGCGAGGCCACGGCCACCGCCAGCACGCCGGTCAGGGCTGAATCGGCGAGCGGGTGGCGCAGGCGCATCGAGGCCAGGCCGCTCGGCAGCAGGGTGCCGAACTCGAACAGGCCG